>CAZFZT010000050.1:0-25189 GCA_964523675.1 uncultured Isosphaeraceae bacterium | reverse complement strand
CACCATGCGATCGAACGCGGTTGCAATCTGCTCCAGGTGACCGAGCCGACCCTTCTCATTAAGAACGAGCAGAAAGCGCAGGGCAAGGTCGGTCACACGATTGCTGAAGATACGCTTCAGCGTCTCCGCACGACGGCCGCGATCGATGAGCGGCGAGGAGAGAAACTCTCGAAAGCGCGGCTCGCTCCGGGCGATCTCCACGATCTCCTCGACCTCGCGACCCACCTCGTCAATCTTGTCCGCACCGGCTTGAGTCGCCAGCTCAAAGAGACTTCGGGCGTAAAGATTGGCAAGTGCGTCAACGTGCATGGGGGAAAGAGGAGTTAGGAGTTAGGAGTTAGGAGTTAGGAGTGAGCGAGCGTTGGCAGAAAAAAGCAATCCGGGGAAACGTTCTTGCCGCGCCCCAGTGCATCGGTGTTCAAGCCAGCATCAACTTCCGGCACCGGCGAGTTCTCCAAGCGATTCATCGACGAGACGCTGCTGGTCCTCGGGCGTGAGCTCCCGCTCAAGAATCTTTGAAGCCATCGCTGTCCCTAGCATGCTGGCCTCAGCATAGATCTCGTTGATCGCGGTCTTCTTGGCTGTTTCGATTTCACGCATCGCCCGACCTTTAAGTTCGGCCAGTTCCGCATCATTGCGGTTGCGCAGCTCTTCGGCGACGGCCTTTGCGTCGGCTCGTGCCTTCGCAATCATCTGGTTCGCCTCTTCGCGCGCCTGCGCAAGGTTCTTCTCGTAATCTGCGAGGAGACTCTTCGCCTGCTCTCTCGCTTCCTCAGCTGATCGAATCTCCTGACGGATCTTCTCCTCGCGCTGATCGAGCCCCTTCGTGATACGAGGCCAGATAACCGAGCCAGCAATGCCGAGCACGATAAGGAAGACGATGATGGTGGTGATGAACGGAACGACACCGGGGTAAATGATGTCGGTCTGTTCAGCGGCGAGCAATTGAATGAGCATAACTATGCCTCATGCGGGTTAATGCGTGCAGAGACCATCGAACTCAGTGCGCGATGTTCTGCCACGCTGCGTTCATGCCGAGCAAACCGACAACGATGGCGAACAGAGCGGCGCCTTCGATGAGTGCGGCGGCGAGAATCATGTTGACGAAGATGCGGCCGGCCATCTCCGGCTGACGCGCGATCGACTCCACGGCGCTGCCGCCAATGCGTCCGATGCCCAGACCAGCGCCAAGCACGGCGAGACCGGCTGCCAGGCCATAGCCGAGGCCGACGCCCCAGTTGCTGACATAGACATCGCCCGCTACCTGCGCCATGGCGGGCGACGCGGCGAAGACGGACAGGCCGACGAATGCGGCGACGAGAGCAAGGATCTTGTTCATGGTGGTGGTGATCTCCTGAAGGGGTTAGAAGTTCTGAGGGCGAAATTCTGAGGTCATCGATCTGCCGCCGGCAGCCTCGCGCGGTCTTGATGACCAGCATTCAGCTGCACGTCGCGGCTCAACGTCTGTAATCATGCGGCTGTCGGCTCCGCAAGGACATCGGTCGCTTTCATTTCCCGCTCCTCATGGTGCTCGTGTTCATGCTCGTGCTCGTCATGATGCGAGAACAAACTGATGAACACCGTCGTGAGGAACATGAAGATAAAGGCCTGCAGGGTGGCGACGAAGATTTCGAGGAAGTAGATCGCAATCGCTCCGATCCCCGAGATAGCCGCAACACCCGCCACGCCGAGGAAGCCAAGTCCCGCTTGAATCGCCATAAAGGTGAACATGAGCAGCGTAGCCAACAGGGTATGACCGGCCAGCATGTTCGCAAAGAGACGAATGGCAAGGGCTGCGGGCTTGATGATCAGGCCCAGCAATTCGATGATGAGCACAAGCAGAATGATCGGCGACATCGCCAGCGCCTGCAGCGGCGGAGCGGGGAGCAAGCCGCCGCAAAGATGGAAGAAGAACTCCTTCGGGCCGAGGTCACGCAGACCATGCGCGATGATGACGAAGCCGGCAATGAGCGCGAGACCGCCGGTCACCATGAGGTTGCCCGTTGCTGTGCCGCCAAGGATCGCCCAATGCGAATCCCCCAGCGCTATCGCGCCGAACAAGTGCTGCAAATCGAGCAGCGGAATCAGGCCGAGCAGGTTGTTGAACCAGATAAAGAAAAAGACGGTGAGCAGGTACGGCAGGTACTTCCGCGTTGTCCTCTTTCCGAGAATCGGTTCGATGATCTCATCACGCAGCCAGAGGATCATGGCCTCGATCATCTGAGCAAAACGCCCCTTGGTGATGAATCGCTCGTTCCCTTCTGACTCCGGACCGGTTTCAATCGCCTTTGCGGCAATCAACATCAGCCAAAGAAACGCGCCCGCTGCCACCAGCAATGTGAGCATGTGCATCGTCAGGATCGGGAACTCAGACGTCCCGAGCAGGATGATGTCCTTCGAGTGGCCGGTCGGATCGCCTTCGGCGGCGAGCATGAACGTGCTGTAAGCGAAAAGCGACATGAAGAATCAGTCAAAGGTCACATCAATCCGAGGGTCTTCATATGCGAGGCGGCAACGGCCACCTTCGCCAGAAGGACACAAAAGTACGCGAGCGCAATGCCGAGAAGAATGGCAGGGCCGCTTCCCGGGGCAGGGAAAGTTGCCGAGTATAGCAAGTAGCCGACGCCGAGTGTGACCACGATCGCGCCCATATCTGAAGCCACCCAAAGCAGCATTGACGTGCTGGCCGGCTTGGGCATCCAAGGCATCGTGAGCAGGAACACCACTGTCGCCACGGCCGCCGTCAAGCCAGCGCCGAGCACACCGCCCTGCACAACGGCGGCATCGTAACCGAGCAGAATCGCGACTCCCGCCCAACCGAGCCCTGCTACAGCGGAGGCCGCCAGCGTGACGGCCGTTACGCGCAGCGTCGGCAGCGTAATGGCGGGCTCATCTTTCATGCTCATGGCTTGGGAGGTCATCGTCCGGCTGCTCTGGGTCAAGTTCTCGATCTCGAACGGCTTTCCATTGCTCGTGCGTCAGTTCCTCCGCGTCATGCTGCAGTGGCGGCGGTGAACTTCGGGTGGTCTGCGGCTTCAGCGTGCGCTTCCGATGCGCCTCTCGATCCATCTCTCGGTTCAGCCGCATCGCCTTCCGAACCATATCCAACGTGGCGACTGCGATGCCCGCCAACGAGCCGATCATCACCCCCCAAGGGTTCGTGCCGAATGTGCGATCGACGAACCACCCGATCAGGACGCCGGCGATGATCTCGGTGCCGAACTGGAAACCCATTCCGGCGAGCCGCCAGAGCAGGCGCGTTTCCTCGGTCGTGCCGCCGCCAGGTGAGATGGCCATGGGCTGGATTTATAGCAGGGATTTGGCGAACATCGTGTACATTGTGAAAAATTTCGCAGAGTCCGGACTATAGAGCCGAAGCCCGCCTGTGGCAATGCCCTTTGGCAGGCACTATTCGTCTATCAGCCGGTTTGACGCGAGGTTGGCCGATCCGACTTTCAAGCTCCTGCGCCCGCACAGTCAAAGCCGTATCATCTCCAAGTCATGGCGATTCCAGATTCACAGATTACCGACGTCACACCCAAGCCGATCACGCGCGGCGAAGCCCTCTTCGTCCCGGCCATCTTCAAGGGGCTGGGCACGACGCTGCGACATGTCTTCGAGAACACCGTCGCTGCCCGGCCGGGTAAGAACAAGAAGAACATCTGGGTGGTCGAGTACCCGGATGAGAAGCGTGATGACCGCGATGTGCTGGAGGGCGGCCAGCACCGGCCGAATTTCCGTGGCGTGCACCGGCTCAACCGCGATGAGGACGGTCGGGTGCGCTGCGTCGCCTGCTTTATGTGCGCTACGGCCTGCCCCGCCGACTGCATTCATATCGTCGCGGAAGAGTCGCCATGGGATGACCGCGAGAAGTACCCGAAGCAATTTGACATTGATGAGCTGCGCTGCATCTACTGCGGCATGTGCGAAGAGGCATGTCCAGTGGACGCGATTGAACTGACGCCACTCTACGAAGTCGTCGGTCTATCGCGTAATGAGATGATCTTCGACAAGACAAAGCTGCTGGAGGTCTACGACAAGACGATCGGCGAGAAGCCGATGTAAAGCGGTTCATCTCCCATCCAAAAACGAAGTGCGAACGAGAAAACGCCAACGGCAATGTGCCGTTGGCGTGTCGTGAAGCGATCAAAGAAACAAATGCCGAGTCAGGCGCCGCGCCGACGGCGTGGCGCGAAGAGGCCAAATCCTAAGAGCGCAAGCGTACCGGGGGCGGGCACTGAATGCAGCGTGATTGCGACATCAGTCCATTCGAGGGTCGCCGGCAGCCCGCCTACCCGCAGAAAGCTGAACTCCCAGGTTCCCGCAGCTGCGACATCAGGCAAATTGAAGTCTGGCAGGCCGTCACCGGCCCAGGCGTCACCACCAAGCCCGTGGTGGTAGGTGACGTTGTTGGAGAGGTTGAAACTCTGGAAATCCCAGGCAGCACCCGACGGCGGATTGCCGCCGATGACATATGTGCTCGAGTCGGGCGCGGTGATCGTCAACTGCGTCTGGCCCGGCGTGCCGGGAAACGCTTGCGGGTTGACGAAAAATGTCCCGATGAAGCTGAAACCAACCACGGTGCCGCCGGTGTCAGGAACCACGACGTTGAACGTGACCGGCGCTGCGGTGACGAAGAACGTGTCGCCGTCGTTGAGACCGATGGTGTAATCAAGTGCCGGGTTGTACACATCAGCATGGGCATGTGAGGCGATCGCCAGCAGTGCCGCGGCTGCGCCGTAACTGAACAAGTGCATCTTTTTCATAGAACGCTTCCTCCTCTTTCGTAAGGTGTGCAGCGATCATCGCCGCACGTACAGGTAAAGACTACGAACCCCAATCAGCCAGCAACAGCAGCAGATCAGCCACGCCGATCGCTCCATCCTGATTCAGATCCGCCATTGAGCACGCAGAGTCGCCCCAAGCCGAGAGCAGCAGGAGCAGATCAGCGACACCAACCGCACCATCCCCCGTGAGGTCGGCTGGTCTAAGCGATCGCACATAGACGTTGACCCAGTCGGGATTGCTGGTGCCGCCTGGGATCATGTTGTATCCGGCGCTCGTGAAGATGACGGTCTGGCCAGACGCGCTGGGCACGCCGACTTCGCTCGACGCGTCTGCGAGATCGCCCTCGAAATTCCTCGAGATGATGATGTTCTCACCGAGCAGCAGGTCGCGGCGGAAGATATGGGTAGCGCCATTATGGCCGCCTTCAACAAGTTCGTGCGCTGGACTGTGAAAGGTCAGGTAACGGTTGTCAGCTGAGAAGTGCATTGGGAAGTACGATGCAGCAGACGTCTGCTCGCCGTTCGGTCCGACGCTCTCGCGCGTCGTGATGCCGGTCGCGCGATTGTGAACGAAGATGTCGCCGACACCATTCGTGTCACCGTCCACGAGATTTGAAGCCGTCGTCCAGAAGGCCACCAGCGAGCCGTCGTCAGAAACAAAGGGCCAGAAGACGAGGCCGTTAGCGGCCTCGCCCGCGCTGTTGACGCTGACGAGTGAAATCGATGTACCGCCCGGCTCATCAAAGATGCCGTTGTTGTCAGAATCTCGATCGAGCAGATACGCCTGTGGCCCGACTGCCGGCGCCGAGGGAACAAGGTTCGTCGCGGTGGAATCGAATGTGATGAACCGACCGCTGGGCGACATGTGCTGCCTGCGCGTTGCACCATTGGCCTGCTCGCCTGCCGCGTTCGTGTTTACACGTTGCAGCGCGGCCGTCTGACGGTCGTAAAGAAAGATGTCCGGCTGACCATTGGTGTCGCCCGGCACCAGATTCGACGCGTCGCTCTGAAAGAGCACCCATCGCGCGTCCGCAGAGATGATCGGCCCACCACATGACGCGTTGCCTGCAACGCCAGCGGCGGACTTGCTGATAAGCACCGGAGCGTCTGTCGCAAAGTCGTAGACATAGACCTGATCAACGAGGTTCGGTACACCCGGCGCGAGATTCGCTGCACGGCTCCTGAAGGCAATCACCTGACCGTCTTCAGAAATGCTCGGGAACTCGCATGGCTTGTCGGCCGGCTGCCCGGTTGCTGTTTCGGATACACGAACCGTCGTACAGGTAAGGCGATCGTGGCGCATGATCTGCGGGATCGGTGTTGGCGTCTGTGGCCCGGACACGAGGTTCTGCACCACGCTGGCGTAGACGGCATATCTCCCGTCGGGCGTGATGTCCGGATGCACGCTGTAACAATGGGTTTCTATAGTGGCGCATTCAGGCAGAATGCCGCCTGTTCCGATACTCACCATGGTTGTGGTGGCGACATCCTCTCCCGCAACTGCGGTACCGGCACTGAACAGAACACAGCAGAGGGCAGCTGCAGCTGAAACCCCGTGCGTGTGAGATCGAGTCATTTGCTTCCTCCTCTATTTCTAAACCTCATTGAGCGGATCGGATGGGCGCAACCGCCGCTTCTTCTCCTACGAGTATACCCTGAGCGCTGCCCGCCGCAAATTTTCTGGTAAAACTTTTGGAAGAATTTAGCCCGTGAAGATTGCTGACAGGGTACGATGGCATGTGAAAGGAGAGGACGCATCGGTGTCTGTTGAAATCATAAAGTCGCGAAGCGGACGACCTGCCCCCTTTGAGGAGCAAGCACGCGAGGTGCTTCGGCATCTGCGGCGGGTGCTCGGGGATGTCCTGGCCTCCGTGGAATCGCTTCGGTCCACATATACCGCCACGGATGTCCAGCGGGCGCTGGGCATCAACAGCAAGCTCAGTTGGCAGGTCCAGAAGTTCGCCACGACAGAAGATCCGCTGCAGGTGGCCGCTCACTTACCCAAGCCAGCGGCAATGCGGCGCTTCTGCGACGCCGCAAAGAAAGCTGGCGCGACGCCGGACAACATCGAACGGCTCCTCAAGGCGTTGAAGCGATTTGAGCAGATCGTTGAACTCCATGCTGGCGACCGGGCAACGTTTGATGCGATGGTCGGCTCCCTGCATGGCGAGGCGGCCGCAGCCCATCAAGCACAGCAGCATCAACGTGACGCCTTTCGCGCGCAGTCGCACATCTGGGGCATGCAGGCCAAGGCGACGATCAGTCTGATGATCTTCAAGGCAGGCAGAGTGCCCGGAACGACCGACGGCATCACCGTTGCGGGCCATGTCCACCTGCGCCGCTTTCGACGCGATGCACGCTGGATTGTCTTCGGAAGGACCGTGGCTTCCGACAAGAGGATTGTCGGATCGCATGAAGTGCAACCGCTGATACCCGAAGATCATGACCGCTACGGCGCATCGATGATCGCCAAGTACTCAACATTCTCGGGCGGCGCATTCAGAACCATCCACACGCCTTCCAATCTCCATTACATCGAAGCGGTCAGCGACGAAATCGGAAACGATTCGGCTGCGACCTATTTCTCCGGCGATGTCTGGCGGAACATTGCGTACACACAAGAGCAAGACGGCGCCCGAACGCTCCTGGCTCGATTGCGCGTGCGAATTCCCGTCGAAGTGGTCTATCACGACATCTTCATCCACCGCGACCTGAACCTCAGCGCGCCCGATCTGCGATTGTTCGGGGATTTGCGCACCGGTGATGATGTCATCGCGCACGATGATGCGGATCGCCTCCCCTGCTACGAAACGGTGAGCGAACTTGGAACGGGCGCGGATGCAGCGTTCGCGCAGGAGTTCCCGTCGTACGCGCATTTGGTACATGACGCGATGACCACCGTCGGCTGGAATCCCGATGAATTCAAAGCGTTTCGCTGCCGCCTGCCCTATCCGGTGCTCCCGTCAACTGCAGTTGTTCGTTTCACCGCGATCGACGAGCCGCGCGCCTGATCTCGAGCGCAAACCGTTCAACCATGGCGAGAATCGCGCTTGCGAATCGTCACGGCAGGTGCATGATTCCAGCGAAGCAGGCGTCGGCGTGCCTCTCATTGCCTGTCGTAACTGCGATCGCGCTATGATCGCATCGAACGCATGGCCTTTCGCCCCAAAACGAGCCGCAGCCGATTTCAGCAATACCGGCGCGATCTTGCCGCTCACAGAACGGAGGGCTCTCGCCGCACTGCACAGGCCCATGCAAAGAACAGAAGCGGGCGCGGCAAGGGAAATCGCACGTTCACTGATCTACTCGCCGCGTTCATCGGAATGCTGCGCGGCCATCGCAAGACCGTCGCCATCGCGATGGTGATGCTGTCAGTATCGACCGTTCTTGGTCTCATCCCGCCATACGCCATCAAGATCGTTATCGATAACGTTCTGGGAGCGAACGAACTGTCGCTTCCGCTCGCACAGCGCATCACGCTTCCGGATGATCCGCGTCTGCTGCTGTCGATCATTGCGATTGCCATCATTGCCATATCAATCGCGGCTTTGATCCTCGGCATGTGGAGCCGCTGGCAGGCCACGCGCATCACGAAGCGGCTGCAATCAGGCATCCGCAAGCGCGTCTTCGAACATGCTGTGCGGCTTCCGCTGCACCGGATTCAGGCGCTGCGTTCCGGCGGCGTCGCCAGCATCCTGCGCGAGGATGCCGGCGGCGTTGCTGAACTCATCTTCGGAATGCTCTACAACCCCTGGAAGGCGATCATCACGCTTCTTGGCGCATTGATCATCCTGGCGGCGGTGGACTGGAAGCTGCTGCTCGGGTCGCTCATTCTCATACCGATCGTGTATGTCACGCACCGGACATGGATCGCAAAGATCAGGCCAATGTACCGCGACATCCGCGCCACGCGCACGGACATCGACAGCCACGCCACCGAGGCATTCGGCGGGATGCGCGTCGTGCGCGGCTTTGGCCGGCAACAAAGCGAAGCAAACCGCTTCACGCGCAACAACCATTTCATGATCCGCCAGGAAATCCTCGCCTGGTGGTGGGCTCGCGGCATCGACATTGCATGGGCGGTTCTCATTCCGCTCGCCTCGGCTGCGCTGCTCTGGTACGGCGGCCTGCGCGTCCTCAGTGGAGCGCTCACGATCGGCGAACTCGTCATGTTTCTGGCCTATCTGGCGATGCTCTTGAACCCCCTTGCAACTCTGGCCGCAAGCGCAACGCAGTTTCAGAACTCACTTGCCGCGCTCGATCGTGTGCTTGACTTGATGGATGAGCCAATCGAAATGCCCGCGCAGGCGGGCGCCATCACGCTCGACCGCAGCCAGGTGCAGGGCCGGATCGAGTTTCGAGGCGTCAACTTCACCTATCCCGGCTCCAATGAGCGGATCTTGAACAACATCAACCTCGACGTCGCTCCGGGGGAGATGATCGCGCTCGTGGGGCCCAGCGGCTCCGGCAAAACGACGCTCTGCAACCTGCTTGCGCGCTTCTACGACCCCAATATTCAACACGCATCGCGCGGAACCAGAACAAGAGAACAAGAAGAGAAATCGAATGACTCGGCACGGCCCAAAGTCTCCGCAACCGAATCAACTGGTCAGTCGCTTGATGTTCGCTCCGAGTCCTCATTGGAGAATGGTGCCGGCGCAATTTTTCTTGACGACATGGACCTGCGCGAAATCGATGTTGATTCCTATCGTCGCTTGCTGGGCATCGTTGAACAGGACATCTTCCTTTTTGACGGCACCATCGGCGAGAACATCGGGTACGGTCGGCGCGACGCCACCGAAGAAGACATCATTGAAGCAGCCCGGCTGGCGAACGCGCATGAGTTCATTTCCAAGATGGAGCGCGGCTACAACACGCTCATCGGCGAGCGCGGCGTGCGGCTTTCCGGCGGGCAGCGCCAACGCCTCGCCATCGCCCGTGCCATCCTCGCTGACCCGCGCATCCTTATTCTCGATGAAGCCACGAGCAGTCTCGACACCGAAAGCGAACGGCTCATTCAGAAGTCGCTCGCGCATCTCATGCGCGGCCGCACGAGTTTCGTCATCGCGCACCGACTCTCAACAATCACCCATGCTGACCGCATTGTCGTGCTCGACGGCGGCCGCATCGTGGAGGAGGGAACGCACGCCGAACTCATGTCGCGCAGTGGAAGGTATAGGAAGATGGTGCGCCTTCAGATCGCACCCACCAGGACAGCCCGCGAGGCCGTGCGCGACGCCGATGACAACGGCGAATTTGATGATGAAGCTGATGACCTCTTCGCTGACGAGGCGATCGAGATTTGATCTCGCCTAGACAGCGACCGCTTGACGTCTCGCAATGCGCGTCCACTGCACAACAAGGTTTTCAAAGATCATCTTCTGATTGACGTTGGAGAAGAGCTGGCTCTCGCTGGTGCGCACGAGGTCAATGATCTGCATCCAAACGTCGCCACCTCCTGGGGCATTCCTGCGCAAGTGATTTTGCGCATAGGAGGCAAGGATGGCGAACATATGCCGCGCCCCCGCTTTGTTTGCAGCGTCTTTACTGGCGTTCTTGTGGTTCTTGACCCATGCGATGGCGAAGTCTTCAACAAGCGCCGCCATCGCCTCCCCCAGTTCGGCCGGAAACTCGCCTCGACTGGCACATTGCAACATCGTGTCGATCGACTGATGCCACTGATAGAAGCCGTACGTCATGGCAAGTTCTGCCTGACCCGGTGACCCCTGCGCGAATGATTTGACCCACTCCAGCTCGCGCGGCTCTGCTGAAAGATCTGCCTGAGAAATCCACGCCCCGATCGCTTCATCGTCGAGCGGCGTGAACTTCACCAGCGAACATCGGCTCCGAATGGTCGGCAACAGGCGGTCGGGCCGGCTGGTGACAAGGACGATGTACGTTCTCGGAGGCGGTTCCTCGAGCGTCTTGAGCATGATGTTCTGCCCTGTCGGATCCACCAGTTCAGCTTCATCGATGATGAATACTTTGCCGTGGCCACGTACGGCGGTCGCATGCGCTTTGGGATCGATGTAGCGGCCCTCAACCATGCCGCCGATCATGTGTTCGCGCAACACGTCGACAGGGATGTTCGTGAGCTTTCTGTTCCGAATGAGAGCCGACTCTGAATATCGAGCAAGCTCCTTTCGGATCACATGCAGGTCAGGATGGGTCCCGGCATCGATCAGCCGGGATGTCTCCCCTGCCGGATCGGCCTCAATCACTCCCGCGAGGTTCGGTCCTGCGGCCGGGTCAAGCAGGACCCGCGCAAACTCAATGGCAGTTGTGAATTTCCCCACACCCGCAGGCCCGGCGAAAATCCACGCATGGTGAATCCGGTCGGACCGAAGCGCTCCCTGAAGCATGGCGATCGCGCGGGTTTGGCCAAGAATGTTGCGCATCCTGAGAAGGATAATGCGGCTGCGTCCCTGCGGGTTCTGCTTTGCTACACTGCCCGCTCAAAATGACCGAATCGACTGCAGGACAAAATGCCGGGGTATCAGCGGCTCAAGCGGCTGCCGGTGCCGTCATTCTCTGCCCAGGCCAGGGAGCCCAGACCGTCGGCATGGGCAAGTGGTGGCATGAAAACTCTGCGGCTGCTCGGGCCGTCTTCGCTGAAGCCGATGCGGTGCTCGGGCGCGAACTCGGCGGACCGAGCTTGTCTGACCTCTGCTTCAACGGTCCCGTTGAGCAGCTGAATCGCACGGATATCAGCCAGCCGGCGATCTACACAACGTCGATCGCGTGCTGGGCTGGCTTGATCGAACGTGGTGAGATCGACCCTCTCTCAGTAACGGCCACAGCAGGGCTTTCCCTGGGCGAATACACCGCCCTACACCTTGCTGGCGTCTTCGACTTTGCGACCGGGCTGCGTTTGGTCGCCACGCGCGGCCGGCTCATGCAGGAGGCCGCCGAGGGCTCCAGTGGCTCGATGGTCGCGCTCATCGGGGCGGATGACGAACAGGCGCAGCAGGTG
The DNA here is from genome assembly GCA_964523675.1 of uncultured Isosphaeraceae bacterium. GTDB lineage: Bacteria > Planctomycetota > Phycisphaerae > Phycisphaerales > SM1A02 > CAZFZT01. Next base: position 13,429 of record CAZFZT010000050.1, on the reverse strand, counting down.
TGCGATCAAGCCCGTGGGGATGGGGTTCTGGTGGCTGCGAACTTCAATGCTCCGGGACAGATTGTGCTTTCAGGTTCGGCGGGTGCCTGCGAACGCGCGGTGGCGATCGCAAGCGAGCTCGGGCTGCGGGCGACCCAATTGACCGTTGCGGGGGCATTCCATTCACCGTTGATGCAGCCGGCGGCGGATCAGATGGCGCAGGCCCTTGATGAGGTGGAGATGGCGCCGCCGGATCTGCCGGTTTACTCGAACGTCACCTCCGAGCCGCACCACACAGGACAGGAGAATGTGAAACTTCTGAAAGATCGACTCGTCCAACAGATCGTCTCACCCGTACGTTGGTCGCAGTCCTGCGGGCTCATCGTTTCGGCGGCCGGCCCCGGACCTGAGGCGACCTACCATGAACTCGCGCCAGGGACGGTGCTGCGCGGCCTGATGCGGCGAATCGATCGAAACGTGAAGGTCATCAGCCACGAAGAAGGGTAATGGCCTCGGCGAACGTCCATCCTCTGCGGGGCAGCGAAAGCGCATTCTTATTGAAAGTCGAACCAGATGAACTCTTCAAGACAATCGCATCGATATTTCAAGTCCGCAGTGGTTGCTGGCTGCATGGTTGCCGTGGCAGTAGCGTCGGGACTACTGGCTGGCTGCGGAAAGGAAGAGCCGCCGCCACAGGTGGTCGCGCCGCCCCCGCCGCCGCCGCCACCGCCGCCACCGCCACAGGTACGAACCGTTGCTGACCTCATGGCGGAACTGCGCATCGACCCGCGAGTTGAGATGGCTGAGGACCGCGCACCGAAGAGCACCGCGATGCGCAAGGCGATTCTGGAGTTTTGTGATGCGTTTGCGCGTAGCGATGACCGCGCGTTGGCAAAGCTCCTCGATGAGCGCGATCGACGCGAACTTGATTCAATGGTCGAGTCAGGACAGTGGAAGGCCGCGACGGAAAACCTTTCGCGCATTGAGGTCTACCAGACTGGGATGTACGAAGAGCGTCAGTGTGCGCTGATTCTGTATGAAGTCAATTTCGACCTGCAGCCGCAGCTTTGGTATTTCACCGGGAGCGGTGAATCCTTTCTCTTTGAAGCCGCGCCCACGCCTCCGGACATTGCCAACCGCCTGAGCGGTGTGGATTGGATCGCGGCGTGGCATGCCGTCCTCCGTGAGGAAGCGGAGGAAGCCGCCCGCCCGGACGTGGCCGTCACCGTGCCACAGCGGGTGCTCGAAGAAGCCGAGGACACCAGTGTCGGCCGCGCCGACGAAGGCCCTGACGGCCCCGGTCCAGGTACCCCGAATCCGAGTGAGCCGGCGCCCGGCGGCCCGTCACCGATCGCGCCTTCGCCCGGCTGATATTGGTCTGCGACGCACTGGTACAAATGTCAGCGAACATGTTGCCGTTGTGTACTGCGGCAACGTTACACTCCGATGCATGGCTGCACTGCTCAGTGTGATCGTTCCTGTCTTCAACGAGGAGACGACAATTTGCGAGATCGTCCAGCGCATTCTGCGCGCAGCGCCCGCTGAGAAGGAAATCATCATCGTTGATGATTGTTCATCCGATGCAACTGGTGCGAGACTCGAAGAGATTCGCGCACAGTCCGTCGATGACTCGCAAACGGTCATCATTCTCAAGCACGATCGCAATCGAGGCAAAGGAGCGGCGATCCGAACAGGCGTTGCGCACGCGACCGGCGACATCGTCATTATTCAAGACGCCGACCTTGAATATAACCCCGATGAGTACGAACGGCTGATCGAGCCGATCCTCGCGGGCAAGGCCGATGTCGTGTACGGCTCGCGCTTCGTCACCGGAGAGCCGCACCGTGTCCTCTACTTCTGGCACTTCGTCGGCAACCGTTTTCTCACGCTCGTCTCCAACATGTGCACCAATGTGAACCTCTCTGACATGGAAACGTGCTACAAGGTCTTTCGACGCGAGATCATCCAGTCCATTACGATCGAAGAAGATCGCTTCGGTTTCGAGCCGGAGATCACCGCCAAGATCGCGCGCAGAGGTTGCCGAATGTATGAAGTCGGCATTTCCTACTCCGGCCGCACATACGCTGAGGGCAAGAAAATCCAGATGCGCGATGGCTTTTGGGCGCTGTGGTGCGTGGTGAAGTACAACTTGATGAGGTAAGTAAGGGCCAAATGCGCAGCCGGGAACCGTGCTTTGCTCTTCCCTTCGCCCCTTGCACTTCGCTTCCCCCCTGTTCTTTCACGTACTTATCATGACGTCATGATCGAACTTGGCGTCAATATCGACCACGTCGCTACCATCCGCCAGGCGCGGCGCACCTACGAACCCGACCCGGTATGGGCAGCAACCGCCGCACAACTCGGCGGCGCGGATGGCATCACCGTGCATTTGCGCGAAGATCGCAGGCATATCCAGGATGCCGACGTGCGCCGTCTCGCAGAGGCCGTCCACATCAAACTCAACCTGGAGATGGCTGCAACTGATGAGATGGTTGCTCTCGCCTGTGAGATCAAGCCACACATGGTCATGCTGGTACCCGAGGGTCGCCAGGAAGTCACCACGGAAGGAGGACTTGATGTACTCGGTCAACGCGATCACCTGGTCAGATCAGTGCAGCGGCTTCGCGAAGCGGGCTTGATCGTCAGCGCGTTCATCGATGCAGATGAGGCGCAGATCAAAGCGGCGCATGAATGTGGCTTCTCAGTCTGTGAAGTTCACACCGGGCCTTACGCGCACGCTTTCTGGAGCCATGGCCGGGATGCAGAGCGGCCGGAGGTTCTCGCCGAGATCGAGAAAGTATGTGATGCAGGCCAAGTAATCCGGGAGCTGGGCATGCGCTTCAACGCGGGCCACGCTCTCAATTATGTGAACGTGCAGCCGATCGCCGCGCTGCCTGGCGTTCGCGAGTTGCACATCGGACATGCCATCGTGAGCCGGGCTGTCTTCGTTGGATTGAGTGAGGCAGTCGCAGAAATGAAACGCCTCATGCGCGAAGCCGCAAGGGCCACCATGTAACCGCCAAGCGCCGCGGGGCATCGGGGTACGTACTTGGGCCAGACTCATCAACTCAAAAGAGAAACCGGCCCGATCGGATCACTCCGGGCGGACCGGTCTATTGGGGAGGGAGAAGGAAGGTTCTACGTTCGCGTAAACGAGCCGGATGGGGCCGGCTTCGGAAGGCAAAACGATTCATCCGCCGCCATATTGCAAACCTTGACGATGGATCGAGCCGATCGCCTCTGGTACGATGCGCCGGATCGCCGTCCGCATTGATTTTTCTTCTTACAAGCTTGGGGGGAGGAGTTCCGCCATGATGAAATCGAACCGCCTAGCCGTCGCCGCCCTTCTTATCGGCCTTGTTGGAGGGCAGACGCTCTGGGCCGGCTGGTCGCTCTTGAGCGAGGGCCTTCACGAGCGAGATGCGAAGCGGCTCGAAGCAGCGCGCAAGAACCACGTTTCGGACATCGAGCGCGCCTTCAGCGTCTATACAAAGCAGGTCGATCGCGCCAATGAAACACTCGCGCGGATCTACGAACAGGTCATCCGTCAATATGACAATCGCGGCGAGGACGATGTCGTTGCATCGCTCAAGGCAGAGCTCGAAGAACTCAAAGGCGAGTCCATGACGCTCGCCTGTCCCGAGCCCGAAGACGACGAGAAGGAGTCCGCCAAAGCGCCCGGCCACGAACAACTCATCCGCTGGATCGGCCCGCAGATTGTGAACGCACAGAATCAACGCGCGCAGACATCACGCCTTGCGGACAATGACTACGTGCTCCTGTACTACACCGCCGGCTGGTGCGGCCCCTGCCGCGCATTTACGCCGCAGTTGATTGACTTCTATAACGAGAACCGCTCGCTTGGCAAGTGGGAGATCGTTGTGGTGAGCGGCGACCGGTCTGAGTCGGCGTTCTTCGAATACCTGCAAAGTGCGAACATGCCTTGGGCGGCCGTGCCATATGAACGCCTGGAGCCGAGCGGTCTGGTCCAGCGTCACCCCGGCGGCTGGCCACGCATGGTCGTCTATGACCGCCAAGGCAAAGTCGTCATGAGCGGCCATCAGGAGATGATTCACCAGTTCCGCACCTTGCTGCTCAGCAGGCGGTGAAGCACTCCCAGATCGCGGCGTCGCGCGATCTGCTACGCTGCACGTAGCATGACCCTGGTTCCTCCGGACTCCCTTCACACTGCCAATAGTCTGCCCTATCGCATAGCAGTGTTGTGCTATCTGTACGACACGGACGGACGCATCTTATTGCTGCACCGGCTCAAAGCGCCCAACGCTGGGATGTACTCACCCGTCGGCGGAAAGTTAGACTTTGCCACCGGCGAGGGGCCGCACGACTGCGCCCGGCGCGAAATCGAGGAGGAGACAGGCATACGGATAAACCATGCCGACCTGCATATGGCTGGCATTGTGTCTGAGACGGCCTATGAGGGCAAGACGCACTGGTTGCTCTTCCTTTTTGAGGTGACGCGCCCGATTGCGCATGATGAGATCGCGCAGATGTCGTTTGAGGAGGGCACGCTCGAATGGGTGCGGCCGGACGATGTCACATTGCTGGACATTCCGGAAACCGATCGCAAGATCATGTGGCCGCTCGTGCAGGAGCATCGACGCGGTTTCTTCATGGTGCACATTGACTGCAGGTGCCGGCCGATCAAGTGGGTGGTGCAGGAATCCACGCGCGGGTTGATGAATAAGAGCGACTACAGGTCGGAGTGAGTCACCGGCGACCTGCGGCGGCTACGATTGATTGATGCCCATCACCAATGAGGACATCATTGACGTGCTGCGCACGATTCCGGATCCAGAGATGCCGATCAGCATTGTGGATCTCGGCATTGTTGAGCGCGTCGACGTTGAACCTATCGACGGCGGCTGCGCGGTGATGATCGACATTCTCCCGACATTCGTCGGATGCCCCGCGCTTCCGATGATCGAGGAGCAGATTCGAGCCAAAGTAGAGCAAATGCCCGGCGTGCAAAGGGTTCACGTTCAATTCATCTTTGATCCGCCATGGTCGGTTGATCGCATCAGTGAACGAGGCAGGGTTGACCTGAGATCGCATGGTGTCACAGTGCCCGAGCGCGGCTCCGTGCTGCCGCGGCCGGCTGCGACGGTTGCGCTGCGCACTTCAGCCGTTCCATGTCCATTCTGCAGTTCGACTGAGACGCGGCTGGAAAGCCCGTTCGGCCCAACTCGTTGCAGGATGATCTACTACTGCGATTCCTGCCGCAATTCATTCGAGCACCTGAAGAAGATCGGCGCCTGAGCGCGGTTGCCTCACACTGAGACGGCACCGGTCAGCTGCGCGCGAAGGTCAAGCGCGTAATCATGACCTCAAGCGTCTGGCAGACCAAATCGATCTCGCGTTCCGTCAAACGTGTGAAGAACGGCAAGGCGATGGTGCGCTGGCTGACTGATTCAGCAACGGGGAAGTCGCCCGGGTGGTGGCCGTACTTTCGGCGATAGAATGGCTGAAGAGGAATCGGTGGGAAGTAATTGCTGGCGCCGACATCGTGGCGACGCAATCCCTCGATGATCTGATCGCGATCATCTGCGGTGAACCGATCGTTCAGGCGCACGACGTAAACGAACCAACTCATATACGTCTCGCGGGCCACCGTTGGCAAAATAAGATCGGGCTGGCCGATCAGACGCCGTGTGTAGGTCTCCGCGACGCGTTGCCGTTCCTCGATGAGCTGGTCTAGCCGTTTCATCTGGGCAACGCCGAGCGCTGCGTTGATCTCGCTGAGCCGAAAGTTATATCCCAACCGCTCGTGGGCAAGCCATGAGCCGAGTCCGGCGCCGCCTTCCTTGGAAGCGCCGGCTCTGCCTTGGTTGCGCATGGAGCGACATGCTTCAGCGATTCGATCGTCATCGGTGACGATGACGCCGCCCTCTCCTGTCGTGATCTGCTTGTTGGGGTAGAAGCCAAAGACGCTGATCCTGCCAAAGCTTCCAATCGGATCGCGACCAATGCGGCCGCCAAGGCCCTCACAGGCATCTTCGATGAGCGGAATCTCGTATTGTGCCGCGAGTGCGGCAAGATCGCGCATCCCGGCCGGGTTGCCGAAGACCTCGACGCCAATGATGGCGCGCGTCTTGTCGGTGATCAGGCGCTCGACATCGGCCGGTCGCATGTTGAGTGTCGTCGGATCACAATCGCAGAAGACGGGCTTCGCGCCGACGTACTCGATGCAATTTGACGACGCAATGAAACTGAACGCCGGCGTGATGACTTCATCTCCCGGACCGATGCCGAGCGCCAGAAGCGCCAGATGCAGGCCGGAGGTACCGGAGTTAACGGCGATGCCGTGTACACGCGCAGCTCGATGGGCAATGAGCGTTTCAAACTCTTCGACACGTGGGCCGATGCTCAGCCGCCCGCTCATGAGCGTTTGGGTGACGGCACGAATCTCCACATCAGTGATGTCGGGCATGCTGAGCGGAATGGAGTTGGACATAGTTCCTTCACTCTGGACTACTCTTGAAGAAGTTCCGGCAGGACGTGTGCGAGCCGGCCGGAGCGCTTGAGGTACAGCCACGACGCCTGCGCGCGGAGGTCATCGGAAAGCCGCCCTCCACCGGATGCCATGAGGCCGAGGCGATCGAGTTCGGCCGCCGTCAATTGGTCGGCATGTCGGGCGATCAGCAAGAACGCGAGTGACTCCGAAAGGCCAAAGCCGCTTAGATCGAGCGTTCTTGCGACTTCGCTCGCCTTCGGATCATCTGATTCGAGCATCCCCAGAAGGATGGCCTTGCGCGCCTGGCCCGCTGCATCGGATTGATGCAGCCGTTCCGTTATTGCATCAACATCAAGCTCAAAGAGGCGCGTTGCCGCTTTGATGCCGGATGCAATCCACTCTGCGCGCATACCACGCTGTCGCGGATCATTCACTCCATCTGCTTCAATGAGGCGATCAAGGACGTGGAGGTACACGCGCTTCGCCTGGCTGTCCGGAAGATCGTTTGCAGCGCTCACCGCCCATTCAAGCGAACGCGCGTGACCGAAGTTCATCAGTTCGATGATCGCACTGGAAGCATCCTTCCCCGACGAGATGGAGCGCCCTGCACTCGCAAGAAGCAGGGTCAACTCATCATCGCCAGCCATCCAGTCATAGGCCCGCTGCGGCACCTCTTTGCCCGCGCTCAGGAGCATCAAACCGTATTTGACTCGCCTGAGAAGCGTCGCGCCGCGCCCTAAATGAGTGCGCCATACTTCAACGTTTCGCTGCGGCTCAATGACAACCAAGCTGAAGACTGCGGCGTCAATCACATCCTGATCGAGGTTCGACTCTCGAAGGAGCGTACGAACCCACGGCTCAACCGCCTTCAACCGATACTGCCGAACTGCGTCGAGAATCCAGATGAGCCGCCTCGCTCCAGTACGGCTGTCCGCCTTCAGCTTCACGTGGTGTTGTTCGAGAGCCGCCGTCTCGCCGGCATGCGCGAGCAGTAACGAAGCCATCGCTGCGATACGAAACTCACGATGCTTGCTCAGCTCACGCAGCGCCTCGAGGTTGATCTCCTCGCCCAGAGACGCGCGTTCGGCATACAGCAGCAGCTTGGCCATCGGGTCAAGCGCCTCACTCGTGAGCAGTTGCGGAATCTGCTCCTTGCCAAGCAGTTCAAGATCAAGAGCGTTGGCTACCGCGGCCTCCTGAGCCAGCGGCGCAGCGGAGGCAATGTGGCTGACATCAATCTGCCCCGACCGGCTGATCTCCGCCAATCCTAAAGCAGCATGAACCTGCACATGCCATTCATCATGGGCAAGGAGCCGTTCAAACAATGGCCGCATCTCGGGATCGCGCAGCTGGCGAAGTGCGAGCAACATCGCAAGGTGCGAACCGTCGCGCTGGGTTTGAAGAGCGCGCTTCAGATGTGCGGTCGATGCCTCCTGCGCCTCATCGCGCAGCGGCGCGCCGTCAAGCGATGACACGACCGCTGCAAACGTGCAGAGTGCGATTGCGGCAGCGCGTTGAACCATCCTCCTTCTCATACGCGAAACAGTGTACGCGATCGGCGACAACTCGCGTCCTCACACGCTGAACAGGCAAAGCGGAGCGGCGGGAGGAGTACGCCGCCCCGCTGGCCGGTTAATGAGCGGAACCGCGACCGATTTCGTGCCGCAGTTGATCGACAAAGTCCACGAGCGCGATCTCACCGCCTGCCGGCACTGCAATTCGCTCGCCGGCGGACAATTGGCGCCCCAGCCGCTTGGCTGCCGTATGGATGGTCGAGTGGTATTTTCGACCCAGCGCCTGCGCGATTTCCGGGTAGCTCATGGTGGTCATTTCGCGCGACAGGTGAGCGACAAGGCCGCGCGCCAGCACAATGCGCTGGTGGCGGCTGGTTCCAGTCAGATCAGCGCGTTCCACCGCCAGCCGCTCACAAATGACGTCGATGATGTCCCCGATGCGAATTCGCCGTCCGGAGCCGGCGACAAAGCCATTGCCTCCGCCGCCGACCATACCGAACAACTGCTCGACGAGCACCAGACCGACTGGTTCCCGCTTGTGATCACTCCCGCGGGACGTGTCGCTGTTCATCGTGTAAAGGGCTGTGAGCTTCGTGATCGCGCCCTCAAGTTCACGTGCGGAACCGACACACCGGGTCGCAAGCGCCTCGGCGGCCGCTTCGCTCAATGGAAGCCGGCGAGCCGCAGCGATCTTGCGCACAAGCGCCTTCCGCAATTCGCGATCCGGCAGTTCAATCTGCACCACCATGCCCGAGAGGAACCGGCTGACCAGCGCCTGATTGAACTTGGAAATTTGTCGCGGATGCCCGTCCGAGGCAAGGGCGACCCGCGCCCCGCTCATCGCGATCGCATCGAGCGTGTGAAGGAACTCGGTCTGCGTACGCATTTTGTTTGACAGGAAGTGGATGTCGTCGATCGCGAAGAAGTCGAGCTTGCGCAGCCGCCTGCGAAACTCTTCGATCTTGTCGTTCCGCACGGCGGCGATGTACTCGTTGGTGAACTGCTCCGCGGGGACGTAGCGCACACGCGCGGACGGCCAACGTTCCTTGAACCGCTCACAAATGCCTAGCAGAAGGTGCGTCTTCCCAACACCACATGGTCCGTGGAGAAAGAGCGGCGAGAGCAATCGTGGATCCGCATCTTCTGCGAGTCGACATGACGCGTTGTGCGCTAGCCGGTTCGACTCACCGACCACGAAATCGCACAGGCGGCGCGGCGCGTGCATGCGATGGGAACCGTGACGGCCCGGATGAGCATGACTCTCTCGTGAAAGTGTGCCGTTTCGTAAGCGCGCGGCCTTCTCCGCAACATCCGGAGCATCACCTGCTGTGTCCTTCGCCGCCTCTTGGTCCGGCTCCGGCATGGCGGTGCTGACGACATGCACCTCGATCTTCGCGCCCTCGCCGACAACAGCTTCAGACGCCTGCTGCAATTCCCGTCCGAAGTGCGATCCGATCCACTTCGCCGCAAAAGGGCTGTCGGTCAGGACGCGCACGTGTCGGCCATCCACCAGGAAGCGTGCATGCGTAAACCACATCCCGTACTTGTGTGGACCGATCCGGCTTGAAATCCATTGCGCGATCTGCTCAGAGGGTTCGCGTCGATTTGAGGTGATGGTCGCACGGTTGCTCCTGGATTTGTGCTGCACGAATCACTCCTTCGCGGACGGATGTCCGCGCGCTGTGGCCGCCTCCAAGCGTCATGCCCTCATGCCTCAGCGACAGGACGGACGTCTCAGTGACAGGCCGGCTCATGGGTTCCATCCCAACGCTCGTGCTGAATCACGAGCCGGGAGCCGAATATGGCAAACGATGTGCAGGATCCCTCCGCGACCAGAGGCCATCCCTCCACACTCGCTCAGCGCACCGATCGCGCAAAGCCCTGCCGCACATACGCTGCACCTTTCGAAGTGCCCGGCGAACAGTGAGTGTCTATTGATGCAACCGCATCAGAGGAGATGAGTGCTGGCGTCCATTCATCCGTGAACGTTGCGTACAAGATAACCGGGAATCGCCAGCGCACAAGCGGGTTTTTATCGCCCGCAGGTGATGCCTAGGTGCAAATCCCGATTTCACGGCACTTTCCAGTCGAAAAATTTTTTCGCCACTCCTTTTCCACCATTGCGCATCAATGGTGGACAACTGGGGCACATTGGTGGATACCCGTCAATCAGCTGCGCGCGGCAGCACTCGCGCTCGTCACGGAAGTCTTGCGAATCAGGGCGATTCGGCGCAGAACCTTGCGAAATCCTGCCCGTTTATACAGCGCAAGCGCCGGCGCGTTGCGCTCGTCAACAGCAAGTGTCATTGTCCGTTCACTACGCCCTCCGAGCATCTCGAACCCGTGGCGAAGAAGCAGTGCGCCCAGACCGCGGCCGCGCGCAAAAGGCGCCAACCCGAGGTACACCAGCTCTATGCTCTTCTGCTGTGGCGAGGGATTCAGGAGCAGCGCGCCGGCCGGCCTCCCTTTGACTCGCATCAATGTCCACAGAGACGGCTCAAAAGAGCCGGTCCCCTTATGACCCGCGAGAATGTCGCGCGTCTGGCGCAGACCGCGCAACCCGGGACAGTCAAGCGTGTCCTCATACGACGCCTCCAGGATGGCGATCAATTCATCGTCTCGATCCTCGCCGTAGGGTTCCAGACACACATCGCTGGGACATTCAAGACCTGCATTGCGACGAGGCGCGTTCCCCAATGGGCGCTCGAGGTAGCTCAGCCGCGCAAGCTCCTTAAAGCCGCCTTGGACGAACGCGTCGCGTTCAATCATGTCGGAGGGGTCAAGAAGCGCCTGAGCCAGATCCACGCCATGAGCAGCGATTTCGATAGCGGCATGATCGATCAATCCCGCCACGATGGGCACCTCTCGGGTCAGCCGCGGCTTCGAGGCAAAGATCATGGCGGTCTTGCCCGGACTCGGCACCGCCAGGACGGTGTGGGTGATCCTTCCGGACTCATCGATCCTCGACCACATCCCATCCAGCGGCACGCTGTTGTTTCGCGAGAAGGTGATAAATCGCTCAGCCCGTACTGGATCGACGCCAAGCAATCTCATCACGGCCTCAAGTCGCCGCTGCTCGTGAATGTGGAGAATCAAGCCCGTCTTGCTGGCCGCCCCTGTCGCCGCTTCGGGCAACCGCTGCGAGTTGGTCTGCGAAATCGTCATTGGCCGAAAATCCAAGTGGGCGGCATCAGGGCATTAGAAGGAGGTCAGGTCATATGCACGCCATCGGCTCGTCTCACCAGCAATACTCATTATTGACGCACCCGTTCTTGGCATTACAATAGCCGTTCGGCCGGCTCGATCTGGCCAATTTCTTGCGGAGACCATTATGATCGGAAAACTGACTCAATCGTCGCCCGTGAATCGAGGCATTGCGGCCCTTGCCCTGGTCCTGGGGCTAGCCGCGACCTGCGCGGTCTTCGCCTACCCAACACCGGCCGCCTCCAGCACCCGCTGGGAACTCGACTTCAGGCCCGGCGACCTGCGGCTCTATCGCGATGCCTACGACAACCAGTACTATTGGTACTTCACCTACAAGGTCACCAATCGCACTGGCGCCGATCAGACCTGGGCACCCACATTCGCCCTCTTCAACGACGCCAGTGAAATCCTCAACTCAGGCATCGGCGTACCTCGCCGCGTGACGAGCGACATCCTTGAGATGCTCGGCAATGACCTGATGGAGAATCAGTACGAGATCATCGGTGAGATCCGCCAAGGCCGAGAGCATGCCAAGGAGGGACTGGTGATTTGGCCGGCACGCGAACATGAGATCACTGATATGTCGCTGTTCATTGGCGGGATCAGTGGTGAAACGGCTCGCGTCACCAATCCCCTCACCGGCGAAGAGCTGCTCCTTCGCAAGACCCTTCAGCGCGACTACCACATTCCCGGCAACGCCATCGGCCGTGGGACGCGGCCGGCTGATTTCGTCCGTCAGCGCTGGGTCTTCAGGTAATCACTCAAGCAGCGCTTTCCACCGACGGATGGGGCGCCTACAATCGCGGCCCTTCTCAGAACCACAAACACTACCGACCCATGGCACATAAAAAGGGACAAGGATCAACTCGAAACGGCCGCGACTCGAACCCGCAGTTCCGCGGCATCAAGCTCTATGCCGGCCAGGAAGCTCGTTCCGGCTCAATTATCGTGCGGCAGTGCGGCACGAAGTTCAAGCCCGGCTACATGGTCAAGCGCGGCAACGATGACACCCTCTTTGCGGTCGCAGACGGCCACGTTCGTTTTCGCGGCCGCTTCGTTGATGTGGTTCCCTCGGACCCCAGCGCCCCGCGATACACGGCGGTAGAGAAGAACGGCAACGCCACAACAAAGAACTGAGCGAGGCGATCTGAGCCGCAGTTCATCGCGCAGGGCGAAAGCCGCATCGACACGCAGGCCAGCGCCAGTACAAATCGATTCAAGCCAACGCAGACGAGCGTCGGCTTGTCGCTTTGGCGTTCCTGCAAAATATCGAACCGGTCCCCCGTCTTCGAGGTATAGTGTGATTAGCGGACCCCTCGGGGAAACGGTCCGCGGGGGGAATCCCAGCACCTGAGTCTTTCAGAGGAGGAGTGTCATGGTACGTGGTGGCATCGCATCTGCGCAGGCAGTGGCAGCTTTGGTATTCGCCCTTGGAACTTCGACAGTGATACAAGGGGCAGGCGACATCATCCATGTCCCGTCGGACTTCCCTTCAATTCAAGAGGCGATCATTGCGGCGGAGAACGGCGATGAAGTCGTCGTCGCACCGGGAACCTATCACGAAGCGATCGACTTTCTCGGCAAAAACATCTATGTGCGCAGCAGCGACGGTGCAGAGGCAACGACGATCGACGCTGGCATGCAGCCGCAGCCGATCAGCGTCGTCACCTTCGCTGACGGTGAATCACAGGATTCGATCCTCGACGGCTTCACTATCACCGGCGGCAGCGGGTCCCCCGCGCCCCAATCACTGCACGGCGGGGGCATTCTTGTCTTCGGTGCGTATCCCACTATCCGCAACTGCATCATTACCGGCAATAGCGCTGAGTTCGGCGGTGGGATTTCCGTCCGTGTTGAGTCCTTTGCGCTTGTTGAGAATTGCACGTTCATCGGTAATGAGGCGAAGACTGGTGGCGGCGGCGCACATCTTTCGTTCGGCTCGGCCGGCACGTTCCATTCATGCATGTTCGAGCAGAACATCGCCACCAGCGGCGGCGGCCTCGGTACGACTGGCGCGGCCAATCTTCAAATCACTGATAGCCAGTTCAGGTCCAATACGGCTGTCATCGGCGGGGGCGTTCAATCTGATGCGGGTGCCATGATCTCAGGCACCATCTTCGAAACCAACGCAGCCCTCGGCGAAGCGAGCAACGGCGGCGCGCTTCACGTGACCGGCGCTGCGAACCTCTTTCATGTCGATTTTATAGGCAACGAGTCCGAACGCAGCGGCGGGGCGATCTTCCATGGGGCTGGTTTTCTC
>CAZFZT010000049.1:9100-25350 GCA_964523675.1 uncultured Isosphaeraceae bacterium | reverse complement strand
AACTGGCAGACGCGCATGGTTCAGGTCCATGTGCCCGTAAAGGGCGTGGAGGTTCGACTCCTCTCAGCCGCACTCGCTCGCTGATATACTCCGCACAAACGTCAAAGCCCAGGGATTTCCATCCCTGGGCTTCGTCGTGGCACGACTCCCCCTCACCTGCACGCGGCGAGCGATGACGAAACCAACCTGGCTCAACAAACAGGTCTTCGGCTGGGCGATGTTCGATTTCGCCAACCAGGCGTTCACGCTTGTCATCCTCACCGCCGTCTTCAGCGTGTACTTCCAGCAGCACGTCGCGCCGGAAGGCCAAGGCGTGTACTACTGGTCCGCTGCGGGAATCATCACGCAGGTGCTGATCATCTTTCTTGCGCCGGTGCTCGGCGCGCTTGCGGATTTCTCAGGCGCGAAGAAACTGCTGCTCCTGATTTCATGGATCGGCTGCGTCATCTTCACCGCGTCGCTCGCGCTCATTCCGCCCGGCGGCATCGTCGTCGGCATGATCCTCTTCATCATCGCCTACCTTTTCTATGCAGGCGGCGAGAACTTCATGGCGTCCTTCCTGCCAGAACTTGCGCCGCACCGCGTCATGGGCCGCGTCTCCGCCTTCGGCTGGACGATGGGCTATGTCGGAGGGCTGCTCTGCTTGGGCGGGGCGGCGGGGATCGTGCTCTTGTGGAGTGAGCCAACGAACTATCGCATTGTGAGCGTTTGGGCAGCAGTGTTCTTCTTTGCGGGAGCCGTGCCCACGTTTCTCTTCCTGGATGAGAAGAAGAAGCGGGAGCCGATGCCCGCCGGGCAGAACTACTTCACAATCGGCTTTCACCGGCTCGCGCAGACCTATCGCGAAGTGCGTTCCTATCGCCACCTCTTTCAATATCTCGCGATTATGACCGCCTACTTTGCCGGCGTGCAGACGGTCTTCTGGTTCGCGGGAATCCTGACGCGCGAGTTGTTCGATTTCTCACAACAGAAGAGCGTTCTCTTTCTGCTTCAGATCACATTGACCGCCATCCTCGGCGCGGTGCTGGCGATCCGCTTCCAGGATCGGTTGGGCACGCGCAACTTCCTGCTCGTGTCGCTTGCATTCTGGACGGTGACCGTGTTTGCGGCTGCGCTTGCGCGACAGGAGTGGATGTTCTGGATCGTCGGCAACGCAGTGGGCATTGGCATCGGCGCAATCGGAACCGCCAGCCGCGCGATGGTCGGCTTGTTCAGCCCTCAATACAAAGCGGCTGAGTTCTTCGGGTTCTATGGCCTCGCGCATAAGCTGGCAGCCATCATCGGACTGGCGTCGATCGCGGGAATGATGGCCTTGTTCGCTTCCATCGGCGTGGGAGAGGATGCGCGATGGCACCTCGTGGTTGGATGCGGAACGGTCTTCTTCATCATCGGATTCATCCTGATGTGGAAGGTTGATGAACGCGCCGGGCGCACGGCTGCGCTTCGAGCCGAAAAAGCGTTTCAGCGGCGGTCGCGGGCTGCGCTGGATTGATGCCGCTTGCGGCTTCGCATGGGACGTTGCAGCACTGCTTGCTAAGCCGCAAGCGGCTGGGGCCTACACTTTCACGCAGTGATCTATCTTGACAACAACGCGACCACGCAGCCGGACGATGAAGTCGTCGCGGTCATGCAGCGCGCTCTGCGCGAATGCTGGGCCAACCCTTCGAGCGTTCATCGCCCCGGCCAGGCCGTCCGCCAGCAGATCGAACTGGCGCGGGAACAGGTCGCACGGCTCATCGGTGCGCGCGATCGCGAGATCGTTTTCACTTCCGGCGGAACGGAAGCGGTGAATCTGGCGATCCGTGGTTCGATTGGGCGAAGGCACAAAGGCACGGAGGCACGAAGGCACGGAGGGAAGACAACGGTGAAGGGGCGTAGGGGCGAAGAGGCGAAAGGGCGATGGGAGGGCCAAGCGCCATCAGCCGATCGCCGAGCGCCGGCAGCCGACAGTTGCCTCATCACGAATCGGCTTGAACACAGCGCGGTACGCGATACGGCTGAGGCGATGTCCGATCGCAGTGTCGAAGTGGTCTGGCTGCACACGAATGTTGACGGCGTTATCGAGATTGATTCCCTGCGCGAAGCGCTCGAAACACGAGCCGGCGAGAACACGCTCGTTTCGATCATGTGGGCGAACAATGAAACGGGTGTGATTCAACCGGTGCTGGAGATTGGCGAGATCTGCCGAGAGCATGGCGTGCATTTGCACGTCGATGCGACTCAGTATGTCGGCAAGATGCCGGTGAACGTCGGCGATATGCCGATCGATCTGATGTCATTCGCAGCGCACAAGTTTCATGGTCCAAAGGGCGTTGGCGCGCTGTACGTGCGCACCGGTGTGAGGATCGAGCGGCAGATCACCGGCGGACCGCAGGAGCGCGAGCGCCGAGGCGGAACCGAGAACGTGCCGGGCATCATCGGCATGGGCGAAGCAGCGCGGTCTGTACTTGAGTTCCTCCGAGACGAAGAGGCGAGGCGATCCCTTGCAGCGTTGCGCGACCGTTTCGAGCAGGCAATCCTGCAATCCGTACCCGATGCGTCGATCAACGGCCAGGCCGATCCCAACTCGCCGCGCCTCTGGAACACGACCAACATCGCCTTTCCCGGCCTGGACGCCGAAGCAATCCTGCTCATGCTCTCGGAGCGCGGCGTGTGCGCCTCCGCCGGCGCAGCATGTTCATCCGGCTCACTCGATCCTTCACCTGTTCTTCTTGCAATGGGCGTTCCCGAGGATCGAGCCCACGGTTCCGTGCGTTTCTCACTCTCGCGCACAACCCATGATGATGAACTCACGCAGGCGGCTGAGATTGTCATCGCAACAGTCGGTCGATTACAAGCACTGAGCGCATCGACTTAGCCGCGCAACCACGGGAAGCGTTGCACAGGTCGAAGCAATCACTCGATCGGGCGCAGCAATCGCATGCGGCGACCGTCAGCATCCCACAATCGCAATTCACCATGCTCCTGATCAGCGGTGCCGACATTGAAGATACGGATGCCGCGGCCGTTTCGGATCGACAGTCCGCCGCCGCGCGTCTCCTCGGCGTATCCCATCATCACAATCGGCACGCCGCGCGCATTCATCATGTTCAGCAGCCCTCCCTGCTCACGTGAGCCGACCGCAAAGAGGCGCGTGCCCGCGGCATTCGAGAGCGCCATGGAACCACCTGTTTCATGCACGGATTCCGCACTGAAGACTGATGTACCGTCCTGGTCGGCAATGTTGAGTCGGCCCTCACCATGTTCGCTTGCCGCGAGCGACACGATTGCATGGGCGTCGCTGTTGAGCACTTGAAGACCGGCTCGCCCCTCTTCGCCCACCGCGCCCGCTTTGAGAATTGATCGCCCCTCGGCATCGAGCCACTGCGCCACTCCGCCACCGGTCGCGATGAACCGGCCGCGCCCTTGAGCGTCAGCGACAACGAGCGCTCCTTCGCCGCTCTCACGATCTGCACCCGCGCTGAGGACGCGTTGGCCGCCTCGCTTGGTCAGAAACAGTTCGCCACCGTGTTCGAGCGCTCTGGCCAGCAACATCGGTTCCTCAGCTTCGCTCATGAGCGCGACGGATGCGCCTAGGGCTGCAGTCTGGACGCGCACCGCCGGCTTGCCTTCATGATTGCGCATCACCATCGCAGCCAGACCCTCACGTGCCGCCAGGTTGTAGAACGCAGCCCCGCTTGCGGCATGCGCATCGACGCGGCCGCCGTCAGCCGTTGCCTGCGCAGCCAGCGCGATGGTGCCATCACCCCGCCACAACATGAAGTCGCTGCCCGCCGGTGTGGCATACGCGCTGATCACGGGAGTGCCGTTGGCATTCCACATGAGCCAATCACCGCCGAACTCGTTCGTGGCGATGCGCACCAGGTTGTCTCCGCGCTCGTTCCAGATATCGAGTTGCCCGCCGCGCTCGGATGCATCAGCCGCCAGCACAAGGCGCCCTTGCGCATCGAGCACTTCGAGCCGGCGCGTCTTGAGAACCTCCGGCACGTCCTGCCGCGCTGTCGCCGCAATCCCGATCGTCGCAAGCAGCGCGCAGCCGAGCAGGCCGCTGATCAGCCGATGCCTGCGGGATGATCGTTCGAGAGTGGCAAGACGATTCGTGAGGTCTTCAATTCTGTCCATGACTGTTCCTTTTCTCGTATCCCACGTGATTAGTGATCGCTGCGTTCAACCGCTGGTTCCGCCACGCGGCTATCGACTTCGAGCGATACGCTGCCATGCGCCAGCATACAAGTCTGCGCGGATGGGAAGATAACCCGGATACGCTTTGCGTGCGCGGCTGATCTCACTGCGATCAAGCGTCACCACCCCTACCGGGTCCGTGGTTTCAAGAAGAATTCGGCCGTCCGGCGCGACGGCGATCGACGCTCCGCCGATGAGGACATCCTGCTCCGGTGCGGGTCGGTTCACGGACAGCACGAATGCCGCGCTGGTGAGCGCATTGGCCTGGAAGACGATTCTCCATCGCTCATAGGTCGCCAGTTCGGTCGCACGCGGATTGATGATCGCTTCGGCCCCCATCGCGCCAAGAACGTGCGAACCCTCCGGCCGATTCATATCAGAGCAGATTTGAATACCAAACGGAATGTCGAGATCGCGCACGACCTGCGCGTGCTCTATTCCTGGAGCGTAGTGGCTCGTCTCCCAGAAGCCGGGCTCCTCAGGCAAATGGCACTTTGCGAAGGTCGATACAAGGTTGCCGCCCGTATCGAACACAAGCGCGGTGTTGCGCCGCACGCCTTGCTCATCCTTGATGATCGCGCCGCCGATGAGCGCGATGTTCGTGTCCGCTGCGGCTTGGGCCTGCATGCTGCACCGCGCTCCGCCGAGCTGCTCGGCATCATCATCACGCGGCTGCTTCGTCGCAGGCGACCATGGATTGCAGGCAAGCTCCGGAAGCACCGCAATCGATGCGCCGCGCGATTTCGCTTCACCAAGCCGATCGCGCAGGCGCGTCGCCGGGTCATTGTCGTAGTACACATCGCTGATAAGTGCAATGGTGACTTCAGTTGACATGGGGCGGCAGCGTACCATATGGCGACGAATGGCCGCTCCTTCAATGCATCACACTGTGACGGGCCGAAACCGACGACCGCGCGGCCGGTGGCTGCGGCTGCTCATGCTGCTTTTGATCCCGACACTGAGCTTCGCCTACGTATTCAGCGTTCCCTTATACGCCGGCTCCAGCGTTGGCCCAGTAACATGGCGGCTTGAACATGGTCGCTTGAGTGTTTATCGCAGACTATCCGGCAGTCAGGATTCGTTCTACATCGCGTACAACAGCGAGGGTCTGCTTTTTGCGCCGAGCTTATCAGTCAATGGCCTCAATGATTGGACCGTGACCATTCCCATCTGGGCGCTCCTGCTGTTATGTACAGCCGTTTTCTTCGCAAGTGCGATCCGCGATCGCCGCCGCGCGCGGCGCAGCATCGGCACATGCGCCAACTGCGGCTACGACATTCGAGGCGTCTCGCGCTGTCCGGAGTGTGGAACGACCGTGGCCATGGCTTCGCAAACGGTCAAACAGTCGCGGTTTGACCCAGCGCGGCTTGAATCTCGTCGAACTTCACCTGTTGACGCGGATCGTCGCTGACCCATTCGTACACGATGTTGCCGTTCTCATCGATGACGAACGCGGAGCGCTTGGCCACGCCGCGCAGGCCCATCAAATCCTCGTGCAGCGCACCGTACTGCCGGCAGACATCCTTGTTGAAGTCCGAGAGGATCGGAAAGGGAATGTTCTCGCTCTCGCGGAATTTCTCGGTCACGAACGGGCTATCGACGCTGATGCCGAAGACCTTCGCGCCCACCGATTCCCACTCCTTCCACGAATCGCGCATATGGCACATCTCGTCGGTGCAGACCGGGCTGAACGCGAGCGGGAAGAAGAGCAGGACCACCTTGTCGGTGCCGAGATGGTCTGCGAGGTTGACTTCTTCACCGGGCTTGTAGGGAAGTTTGAATGCGGGTGCTTTATCGCCTTTGCGAATGGCCATGAGGTGTCTCCTTGCGATGATTGTAGCAACGGAAACACAATAGCCGCGCAGGCAAGACAAACGCCGCATTCGATTCCCTATAGCGCGACTTGTGGAACCCCCAAACGCAGAAGCCGCGCCGCGGCGCCCAAAGGACGCCCCGGGTCGCTGCGCCAACCCGCTACGCCCGCGCGGCGGCTGCGACCGGCCTGAGCCACTTTGCCACCGCCTCGTCATCTGCCGCCTTCGGATCCGCCCGCACCACTGCTGCTGCGATCAAGCCCATGAACATCGGCTGCGGTGAGAGCGGCCGGCTCGTCAGCTCCGGATGAAACTGCGCTCCGATGAAGTACGGATGCACTTCACCCGGCAACTCCAGAACCTGCATGATCGGGTGCTGCGGATGCCGGCCGGAAAAGACCAGCCCCGCTTCGGCGAGGCGGTCGATGTACTTCGGCTCGACCTCATAGCGATGTCGAAATCGCTCGCGAATCGTGAACGAATGCTCATCTGCACCGGCATCACCCATCCTGTAGAGGAACGCCGCCAAGGTTCCGCCGGTAATGAGCACATCCTGTGCGCCAAGCCGCATCGTTCCGCCCAGCCCTTCGATCATCTTCTGTTCCGGCAGTTCTGCGATCACGGGGTCTGGTGTGTCAGCGGAGAACTCCGTCGAGTTCGCGCGTTCAAGCCCCAGAACATGCCGTGCATATTCAATCACAGCCACCTGGAAGCCGAGGCAAATGCCGAGATACGGGATGCCGTGGTTTCGCACGTACTCCACACAGGCGATCTTTCCCTCCACGCCGCGTTCCCCGAACCCGCCCGGCACAATCACGCCATCCACCGCCGCGCTGCCGAGGAAGGACTCGACATTCTCAGGCGAGATTTCAGAGGTATCGAGCCATCGCATTTCCGTCCGAGCTGACAGGTGCGTCGAGCAATGTTCGATCGCTTTGTCGATCGACGCGTAGGCGTCGCGCAAGGCGGCATACTTTCCAAGGATGCCGATGGTGATCGCGTGTCGGCGAGGAGCGCGAATGCGCGCAGCGAAGTCATTCCACCGCTGTCGCGCCACATCCTCGTGAGCGAAGTCAACGCTGCCGTGCAGATTCAGGATGGACAGCACCTCCCGGTCAAGGCCCTCTGCGCGCATCGCCTCGGGGATGACATAAATGGATTCGCGATCGTGCATGGAGAAGACGCGGTTGATCGGCACGTTTGAGAACATCGCCACCTTCTGCATGACCGTGCTCGTCACCGGGTTGCGTGCTCGGCAGGCGACGATCTGTGGCTGTATGCCCGCTTCCATCAGCCGCTTGATGCCAAGTTGCGCGGCCTTGGATTTCTGTTCGCCCAGAATCTCCGGCTCGATGACATAGGTCAGCGCCACGAAACATGCCGAATGCTCGCCCTCTTCGAAAGCCAGTTCGCGCAGCGCTTCGATGTAGAAGCCGTTCTCGTAGTCGCCGACGGTGCCGCCGACTTCGATAAAGACGACATCGGCCGGGCCGCCGTCAGGTCCACCGGTCATGGCCAGTTTGCGCAGGCGGTACTTCACTTCGCCCGTAACGTGCGGAATCATCTGCACATCGCGCCCGAGATACGCCCCTCGCCGTTCGCGCTCGAGAATTTCGGTGTAGATCTGGCCGCTGGTCGCAAAGTTCTGCCGCGAGAGGTTCTGGTCAAGGATGCGCTCATACGTTCCTAAATCCATATCGCACTCAGTGCCGTCATCCAGGACGAACACTTCGCCGTGGCGATACGGGTTGAGCGTGCCTGAGTCAATGTTGAGATAGCCCTCAAGTTTGACAGGAGCGATGGACAGCCCCTTGTCCTTGAGCAATTTCGCAAGCGACGAAGAAAAGATGCCCTTGCCCAGCCCGCTCATCACGGTGCCGAGCACCACGACGTAGTTGTGCCGGCCCTTCTGGTAGCCCTTGGGCATGGGCGAGAAGAATTCTGTTGCTTCGCCGGCCTGCTGCGAGCGTCCAAGGCGCGAAAGAAGTGCGCTGCCGTTCTCATCTGCGGCATCTTCGCGCTGCGCTGCGCTTCGTTGGGTGTTTCGCGGATCGGCGTTCTCGCGCACAGTGGGCATTACTGATCTTATCACATGCTGCGCTTCACGTGCAGTCGCGCAATCGCAAGCGGTGATAGCGCACCAAGCACGCACCGCGCGTGCGAGAATGACCCAACCGCTTCCCTCATGCGGGATGTGCAGCATGTACGCGGGAATTGCCGCCCTCACTGCTCATCTGGCATGGCCTCGACTCTGTGCTTGTGTAGCAGATTCAGGGCTGCCCCTCGGAGCCGGTACGGTCAAGCCGCGCCTACAGGAGCGGAATCACAGTGAGGAGCAGTTGAACCCCTCAAAGCGATCAGAGAATGCAGAAAATCGCCAAGATCACCTAACAACCCCCTTTCAAATCTACAAAATATGGCGGCTCTACGGGCCAGATGCCGCCTGAACGAGAACTTTGCTGCAATCATGGCGTTGAATTGACGCCGTCTCTTTGATGCTGGAGCGGGCACTCGGCCGATGCAAACGGGCATCGACCGGTAGGAAGGGCCACTTCCACGCTTTAAACGGCCGAACGGCGAAGCATGTCGTCAATCAGGAGAACTTCAAATGGAACAGTACGATCGTCTTGTTCAACTCGTGAACGCAGCAGCCGATGACCTCCAGAAGGCCAAGGGTGGCAACAAGGCCGCCGGCACCCGTGTCCGCAAGGCCATGCAGGATGTGAAGAAAGCCGCTCAGGAGGTGAGGCAAGCGATTCTCGACATGCGGGATACGCCGTCGCCGTCCGCCTGAGCCGCTTCCTGCTGCCGCTGGACAGGTCTTCGGGAAGGTCAAAGGCGTTTGGGTCGTAGGAGTTCGCGCGGCGAGCGTTCGGAACCTCGCGCAACCATTCACCTGAAACGACTACCCTACGGCCTGTGACGCTCGAACTCATGCTGGTCGCGGCTGTGCTTGCGCTCCTGGCGGGGCTGTATTCATCCGTGGGACATGGTGGCGCATCCGGTTACCTGGCCGTCTTGGCCATCGCAGGTTTCGCACGAGAGGAACTGCGGCCGATCGCGCTTTGCCTGAATGTCATTGTCGCAAGCGTTGCGACCTGGCAGTTTCGCGCATACCTCAATTGGCGACTCCTCTGGCCATTCGTCGCCGCTTCGATGCCGCTGGCGTTCGTGGGTGGGAAATGGATCCATCTTGAGGCAGCGTGGTACAGCGCTTCACTCGGCGTGGTGCTCATATACGCAGCGTGGCGCCTGCTGGACATCGGAACAGGTGTCAGGAAGCAGTGCCGAGTGCCGGATACCGAGCGCGAAGAAGAGCGATCGGGCTTTCGCAACAGGCACTCGGTGCTCGTTCCTCGATACTGCGCCGTATTGGCCGGCTCCATCATCGGCCTCATCTCCGGGACAATCGGAGTGGGAGGCGGCATCTTCTTGAGCCCGCTCATCATTCTGCTCGGCTGGGCCGCTCCCAAGCCGACCGCAGCCGTCTCCGCCGCGTTCATCCTGCTCAACTCAATCACTGCCCTCTTCGGCTTGGTGCTTCACCATCAGGGACTGCCGGTCGAGCCGGGGATCATCGCCCTCTTCGGCAGCAGTGTTCTCGTGGCTGGCTTTCTCGGCTCGACACTCGGGGCGTTGCGGATGGATGCGAAGGTTCTAAAGCGAGTGCTCGCCATCGTTCTAATCATCGCGGCGATAAAGATGATCCTGAACGCGATCCCGATCACCCCCATGGCGGACCGGAACGAGGATTCTTCAACTCTTGAGCGATCTCGCGCAGCTTCTCCTGCGACTCCGGACTAAGCGACGCCAGCGACGGCGCCACAACCTGCGCGACAGCATAGAAATCACCAAGCCGCCCCTTCGCATCCTTTATGCCCTTGCCGCGGATGCGAAGCTTCTGTCCGCTCGACGTGCCAGGGGGCACCGTCAATTCGACCGTCCCCTGGAGAAGCGGCACGCTGGTTCGTGTACCGAATGTCGCCTCCGCAATGGAGAGTGGCACGTCGATCAGCGCATCGAGACCATCCCGGCGGAAGTAGGGGTGCGCGCCAACCTGCAACGTGAGTATCAGGTCGCCGCGCTCCCCGCCGAACTGGCCCGGCTGGCCCTTGCCCTTGATTCGCAGCTTTGAGCCGCTGTCAACACCAGGGGGAATCGTCACCTCAATCGTCTCTTCTGATCCAGCGGCTTCGTGACGGAGCGTCTCCTTACCTCCGAGCGCCGCGGACATGAAAGAAATCGTGATTGCGTGGTGTACATCCCGGCCGCGCGCGGGTGCTGCCGCCGAACCCGCGGACCGACCGCCCCCAAAGCCGCCGCTGCCAAAGGGCGATCGCGCCCCTGCGCCGCCGAACATCTGGGCGAACACATCCGCGAAGTCAGCATCCATCTCCGGCCCGCCGGCGCTCGTCCATGTATAGGTCTTCGCGCCTCCGGGACCGGCTGCGCCGCGCCAACCGCCGCCCCCGGCACTCGCGCCAGCCCCAGCCACATGACCGTAGCGGTCGTACTCCTTCCGCTTCTTTTCGTCGGAAAGCACATCGTAGGCCTCGGTGACTTCCGCAAATCGCGTCGCCGCCTCCGGATCCTTATTCACGTCAGGATGAAACTTCCGCGCAAGCCGGCGATACGCGCTGCGAATATCGTCCGCGCTTGCTCCCCGGGAGACGCCGAGAACTTCATAGAAGTCACGATTTTGGGCCATGTGCTGATGATACGCAGGCATGCAGCAACCTTGCGAACAGCGTCCAACCTCCACCAAGCTCGAAGCAAGTCGCCCGCCATTGCAGCCGATATCCATTACAGGACTTGCGCCGCGCGTGCGCCATGGCTGTCCAACACTTCTTGCCGATGGTTATCGCCCCTGACAACGTCACCTCTCGATGCAATCGAAGCCACGCTCCAGTCCGAAACTCCTCGCCATTGATGATTCAGCCCTGATTCATCGACTGCTCCGCGCTCGCCTGCGATCAGAGCGGATTGAGATTCACACAGCGCAGAGCGGCAAGGAGGGTCTCCGATTAGCCGCCTCGATCATGCCGGAGGTCATCCTTCTCGACATGGATCTACCCGACGGCAGTGGATACTCGGTCCTCCGCCGTCTGAAGTCTGATCCCGCGCTCCACGACATCCCGGTCATCTTTCTCTCCCGCTCCGGCGAGACCGCCGACAAGGTGCGCGGACTGGAGATGGGCGCCATCGATTTCATCACCAAGCCCTTCGAAATGGCTGAACTCACGGCTCGCGTGCGCTCGGCTGTGCAGATTCGACAACTCATCAACATGCTCGCGCAGCGCGCCCGGATCGATGCGCTCACCGGGCTGTGGAACCGGGCGTATTTCGATGAGCGGCTGAGCCAGGAGTTCAGCGAAGCACAGAGGCATCACGAAGGACTCGCACTCGTCTTCTGCGACATCGACCACTTCAAGGCGCTCAATGACCGCTATGGTCATCCATTTGGCGATCACGTCCTGCGCGAGTTCGCTGGATTGCTGCGGGGCGGCCGCACCGGCGACATCTGCTGCCGATACGGCGGCGAAGAGTTTGTCATGATCATTCCTCGAGCCGTTGCCGAAGAGGCCGCCAAGATTGCAGAGCGCATCCGTGAGGCGGTTAGCAACGTCACTTGGGAGGGTCATCCACGGCTCACCGTGACTGCTTCGTTCGGCGTGTCAGACCTCGCCCGCCTTGAAAACGCCACGCCACAGGATCTGGTCGCTTCCGCAGATGCCGCGCTCTATGCCGCCAAGGAGGATGGCCGCGATCAGGTCTATATTGCTGAGTTGCCCGATCAGTCGCTGCGCATGTCGGCATGATGCAAGGCGGCGCGTCCCGTTTCAGTAAGTGTTTCGCTTCCGCAACGGATGATGATCCGGGTGGAAGCTCGCCAGAACATGCGCGGTCTTCTCACCGGCTCGTCCGTCACCGTACGGGTGTCGCACCATCATTCCGCCTTGCGCGAGCGCACGCTCCATGGCGAACCTGATTTCATCATCGCGCCACTGCGAGACATGAATGACGGTGCCCGGCATCATCCGGCCGGCTTGCCGTGAGCCGACATTGACGCACGGCAGGCCCAAGGCCGCGCACTCAATCAACCCTGCGCTCGAGTTTCCCACGATCATCTTCACGCGCTTGAGCAGGCCGATGAACTGTTCACGAGGCAGATGCGCCCGCTGCATGACAGCCGGCGTCTCTGCGAGTGCTCGAAGAATGCCCTCGCGGCCGGGGTCATGATTCGGATGCAGCGCCAGCACTTCGCCCGCTCGCAACTCGAGCGTCAGATCGAGCAGCCGCTTGGCCCGGATGTACTCCTCTGATTCACTCTCACCCGTCGGATGGAGCAGGAACAATACGCTGGGCGAACCGAGCATCGCGAACTGCTCATCATCAAGCGGCGCGATGGCGTCGATCCCGTCGATCGCAGGGGAACCGACAAGGTGAACCGTGAGCGCCGACTCGCCCATGCAGAGGAGCCGCTCAGCTGATTGCGGTGTGGCCGGAAAGTGAATATGCGCGAGCTTGCTGATTGCGTGCCGCATCGACTCATCCGCAATGCCTTCGGCCCGGTCGCCGCCATGCATGTGCGCGACGCGAATGCCCGCAATTGCCGCTGCCGACGCCGCCGCGAACGCTTCAATCCGGTCACCGAGCACCAGAACGACATCCGGCGCATCATCGGCGAAATGCTGAGCGAACCCCGAGACGCCGCGACCGAAGGCCATCGCGTCAGCGGCGCGGGTACTTGCGCCCCCAGATAACTCCTGCATCGGGATCGTTGCGGCGACTGGAAACGCACTGCGAACTTCATCGACCGTCATCGCAGGAGCGAGCAGATGCGTGCCCGTGACCAGAACATCAAGATGCAGATCCTGGTGCGCTTCGATGGCCCGCATGACCGGCGCAAGCAAGCCGAACTCCGCGCGGCTGCCCGTGATCACCGCTATCCGTCGTACCGCCCGCATGCTCATGACAGGTCATCCTCATGCAGCGGCATGTCATCTTCCACGCACCGCGCCAGCCGCCTGCCGATCACATTCGAGAGTCGATGCGGTGCGAGTCCGCCTCCAGGCCGTTTGATGGTCAGGTCTTCCGCCGAAAGCACGTGGCCGGCGTTGAGCGTTCGAGCCGCAGTAATCGACTGCCGCGAGACCTCGCGTACATCCTGCTCAATATCAAGCACTTTCTTCTCCGGCTCGCCCAGCATCATTGCCGCACGATGCGCAAGTCGAACATACTCCGCAAACTGCCGCGGATCGAGCGAAGCGGCATGATCCGGCCCGCAGGCCGCGCGATCATGGGTCAGATGCTTCTCCAGCACTCTCGCTCCGGAAGCGACTGCAAGCGCCCCAGTATCGACGGCGGTGGTGTGATCTGAATAACCGATCGCCCAAGGATCAATGCGCGCGAGCGCCGCGCGAGCCGCTAGCGCAGCGCTTTCGTCCGGCGTGGGGTACGCGCTCACGCATTGCATGAGTACATGCGGGTGCTCTCCGATCCAAAGCCGCGCATTATCCACCTCATGCAGTGAAGCCGCGCCTGTACTCAATATTAATGGCCGGCCGGTTGCGATGAGCGCGTCGATGAGCGGCCTGTTGATGATGTCGGGCGACGCAGTCTTATACGCATCACAGGCAAAGCGCTCAGCGACACGGACATGCTCGACGCTAAAGATCGTGACAACCGCATGAACGCCCCGCTTGTGAGCTTCCTCGACAAGCACAGTCATGGCATCTTCGGAGAGTTCCAGTGCGCGCAGCATCTCGACCGGGTCATGCATCCCCGCACGCCGCTGGTACTCGGCCGGCCGTGCCGCTTTGCTTAGGAGCCGGTGCGCCTCGAAGAACTGCAACTTGATGGCGTCAGCGCCGGCTTCCGCAGCGGCCTTTGTCAGCTCGCGCGCCTGTTCCAATGATCCGTCATGATTCACGCCGATTTCCGCAATGATGTACGGCGGGCCGTCCGGCGCGATGGTGCGATCGCCGATCTTCATCAACGTCCCGCCCCCGCCGGCTCAGCCATCCCAAGAATCGCCTCCGCCACGCGCGCATCAATCGCATGATCCACATCGACAACATCACCGGGATCGGTGACGATACCCCGGCGATCGTCGCCCAGAAATGCATGAGGTTGCACGGGATCAATCCGGAAGAGACTTTCTCGCCGCACTGCAATGACGCCGCCGTCCGGCAAATACAACGGAGGCAAATCTTGGCGACGGTAGATGGCATTGGGATGATGCGCCGCAACGCGCGCGTCTTCGTCCAGTCGCACCATCCAATAGGGATGGCACTTCGCCACATTCACGTATGACTGCACGCTGTCCGCTCCCGCTCGAATCAGCTTCTCATAGGCGCGGTCAAGAAGATCGTCCGGCCGTACCGGCACGTTGGCGTAGAGCAGGAGTATCACATCATGTGTTGACCCGCAGGTCTCGACAGCATGACGCGCCGCGCTATCGACCGTCGCCGTATCCGTCGCCAGTTCGCTCGGCCTGTGGATCACGCGCACGCCCATGCCCTGCGCAGCCCGGGCGATATCCTCACCGTCGGTGGTAACAACGATCTCATTCACACATCCCGCCTGCTGCGCATCGCGAATCGAATGGCAGATCATCGGCTCACCTGCGATCAGCATGGCGTTCTTGCCCGGCAGTCCCTTGCTTCCGGCCCGGCCAAGAATCACCGCCAGCGCTCCTCCACCTGCCTGACTTGTCATGGCAGTGCTCCCGGCTGACTCATCGCGCGAGGAGTGGCCTCGCGCCACTCACAGAGACGTTGCCAGAGGCATGTCAGCTCTTCCTCTCCAGCATGGCCAAGTATCCCTTCTTGTGGATCGACTTCGCTCACCGGCACCGACCCATCGCTGAGCACCAGCATCCGCTGCAGCGCCTCGCGCCGCCGCACACGTTCCGGTGCAATCGGCCTGATCAGCGGATCAGCGTCCGATGGATCCGGCGCGCCTTCCAACAGCGCTGTTCCAAGTACGTGCTGCCAGCGTTCGTAGAACCTTTCTAGGTCTTCGTACGTCTCGTGCCGGCGTTGAAGTCGAGGCACGATCCACGGCACCGCCAGCGCGGCCGCCGGCGCATTCTCCGTCAGCCGCCTCCGATGCTCAACCACATAATCAATATTCTCAAAGACGCGCTTGAAGTGGTCTTCGCCGAACATCGTCCGATACGTGTCGGGTCGATCTGCATGCAGATCAACACTGATGACATCAACCTCAGCGGCAAGGAGTCGATCCAACACCTCGCGCGAGCCGCGCAGTTCGGTACGCACATGAATCGCGCTGATGCCGAGTTGCTTTGCGATCGAAAGGATGTCGTCGAACTGCGGATGCATGAGCGGATCGCCCATTCCCGCCAGCGACAGGGCACCGTCCGGCGATTGCGCAAATCGCTCCAGAATCTGCGCAGCAGTCTCCGGATGCATTGGCCCGCGCTGCGGCCACTTCGGCCATGACTTCATCAGGATTCCGGCCGATGCGCGCTGCGGCGTCAACTCCAGAATGAGATGCTGCGGCAATTCCGCGCGATGCCTCGTGATCGCTCCTTCAAGTCGCGCCACAATGTCGGGGGGCGAGAGCGTTTCAATGGAATCGCAGTCACGCAGGGCATCGCGCATCAGCTCCATCCGGGCCGGGCTGTCAAATGCTGCGCGGATCAACGAATGACGAACGCGATGATCAATCTGTACGTTGGCCGGCTTCGTGATGGGATCAACCTGTGGCAGGTGCGGTTGATAGACCAGGCGCGCTCCGATCGTTGCCAGTCGATTTCGATTGGCAAGATCAGCCATCAATGCCGCGCTCACCAGACAGCCGCACAACCCGGGAGGCGCTTGCGTGAAGACAATGCTTCGCGTCTCCGGCCTCTCCGCATGCCGCGCAATGACCGCGTCGCACCCCGTTTGGGCAGAAGGATCGATCAGCGGCCAGTCGGGACCGACAATGAGCGCCGCCGTGATGCCGCGTCGTTCCATCACTTCATGCATGGCGCGCGGCGCCAGCACCTCGTCGTACACGCTCATCCCCGAAATTCCGCCTCGCCAGCAAGTCTGCGACCAGCGACGCGCAGCAATGATCGCCTCATGTTCCGGCCCGAACGGTGAACCGTCGCACCGCTCGATCGACAACTCCGTAGAGATGCGCTTCCGCTCGATAAGCGCATCGACGTTGAAGCCCTCCGGCGCGATGAGCACGATTTCATCGAGGTTCCGGCACTGGCTCAAACGCTCAAGTGTCCTCTGC
>CAZFZT010000049.1:0-9090 GCA_964523675.1 uncultured Isosphaeraceae bacterium | reverse complement strand
CAGCACCGATCGCCCGAAAAAATCTTCTCCCAGATCGCGCCTCAGCCCCAACCCGCTCCGCTGCGGATCAACGGCGATGAGTGCGGCAATGCGCGTCTTGACGCTCCCCGTTTGCGCCTCTGACGATTGCGCGCTCATGCGCCTTCGCTCACCGGCGCCACGGTCGCGCAACACATCACTGGAAGATGCACCCCCCAACACGCGCTCCGCATCAAGCAATTGCGTAATCATCTCCTCCGCAGCATCCGCAATCCATCGAACGTTCTCCAAATCACGCTCGATTTCCGCCCGTTGACGCTCAAGCGGATTCAGGTTCTTCGACATGGTGATGCGGCGGTCCGCCTTAAGACGCTTGTACATGCCGACCTGATTCAGGTGGCTGATGGTCTCAAATGCAAGGATGCGCTTCTCAACACGTTGTTTCATGCGCTCGATCTTCTCAAACGCGCGGTCCATCTTCCGAGCGTCATGCTGGTGCTCGAGCATCCTGCGGAGAATGCCGGCCGCTTCTTTGGATGTGGCGCGCAGCGCGGCAACATCGCGGCGGACCGCAGCCACGAGCTCTCGCGTTGCAGCCATTCGCCGGGTGTCCTCGTTCGTCTGCGGCCCGGGCTGTGGAAGGGCGGGCAGTGCGCCGGTCGCATACTTGTCCAGCGCTTCCGCCAGCGGCATAGCCGTCGTCTGCTGTTTCGCCACGCCGCCCTCTGTCGCATCAATCACTTCAATCCCCGCCTTCTTCAGCTGATGAAAATCCCGCTCGAACTGCTGAAGGTATGCCACCATTTGCGCATCGGTGTAGATGGTCTTCCCATGAACATCGATCGCCTTCCGCAGATGCGCATGGAAGCGGCGAATGCGCTGCCACTCCATCATCTCCATCGTGTTGAACGGATTCAACTCCGGCGCCCATACATCATGCACAGCATTCCCCGACGCGTAGTACAAGCCATCCGGGAAGCCCAGATCCTGACCGATCATGATGATTGGATCGCAACGCAGATGCCGGGCGACATAGAGCGAGAGGTGCGCCACTGTTGATCCGGATGGAAGATGGCCCATGGGACGGGCTTCACTTCCCATGAGCTTGTCCAGAAACGGTGAGGCGAGGCATCGCAGCGTTCCGGGAAACGCATCGAGCACGGACGGATGAACCTTGGGCTCCGCGATCAGGGTGACGCCATCCACATCCTTGGCCGTCAGCCCTTCATAAAAGCGCTTCGACAGCTCGTGGTAATCAAGAGCGGTGACGAAATGCGGCCGAATGCCCGCAGCGAGCAGCGGCTTGAGCACCGTCTGCACCGCAATGATCACGCATCGATCGCGCACACCCGGCCGGCTCAACAGGTGCATGTTCTTCTGAAGACTTGGACCCGCTGAGACCAGCACCGCCGGACAACCCGCCGCCGCACCGGCAAGATCAGCGATCCCGTGACCACCTGCGTAATGATCGAAGTTCAGGAGCAGATTGTGAATCGTGTCAACCGTGCGCGTCAGCGTGGTGTTCATCGTCACCTGCGCTGCGGACATGTGCTGCGTAACGAGCGATGCAAACGCCGTCCCACGCTTGCCCAGGCGCGCCATGCTTGCCGGGTGCTCAAGAAACGTCACGCCTTGAGCGAGTATGGCTTCACAATTATGGAGCTTCACCCCAAGTGCGCCGCGATCATCTTCTTGAGTCAGGAACAGGACGTTCGACTTCGCCAGCCAATGCGCATGGTCAATCCGCTCGAACACCGATCGCAGCAGCGCGACATCCGGCTCGAAGACGACGATGATTCCGGCATTTCCCAGGCGCTCCGCGAGCCGCTGCACGTGATATCCCAACCCGAAGCCGAGCACGACGACCACTGCATGCTCAATCATATCGACGCTGTCGGCGAGGCGACGCGCCTCATCAATCGGACGATGGCGCGAGCAGAGCTGCCTCCCGCCCTGCATTCCGGCAAGTACACCCTGGCCGGATTCAACGAACTGGATCGGCTCCGCGCATGCAATCGCAGGGTCGCGTAACATTTCGACGATGTCGGCGTTCTGCTTCGCAAGTGCTGCCAGATTCGATTCAAGGGGTGTTTGCAGTGTTGCAGGCATATGGATCGGTTCAGCGCGAAACTGAGGAGTGGCAATGAATGACGCCACCGCACGGCGGCGGTGTGCGTATGTGTTATCGGAAGAGCGGTTGCGGAGTCTGCACAATGCAAACGGATTTCCCTTCACCACCAGATCCCGGCCTGTTCACGCGGTTCATTCTTGAGAACCCCTGGCCGGTGGTTGCAGTGCTGGCCTCGGCCGCTTTCGTTGCGTTATGGATCGGGTTGCGCGAAGGCCGCCGCGCGCCGCTGAAGATTGCAGGGCTTGCCGCGCTTCTTGCTGCCGCGGTCTTCGCCACGGCGTCGCTGGTGACGACGCCAGCCGAGCATGCCGAGCGCGTGACGCGGAATGTCGTTGAAGCGGCGGTCGCAGGCGACATCGTGCAAGCCATGCGTCATTTCACGCCCGATGCCGCCCTGGCGCTCGGCTCCCCTCGCAATCCCGGCATGAGCATTCGCACCTTCGAAACGCGGCTCATCCGGTTGCACGAGCAGTACACGATCACGGGAAATCGCACTCGAACGCTGCGCGGCTATACAGAGGGCCCCGACGCCGCAATCGTGCATCTTGCCTGCTCGACGGAAGTCGCCGGCTGGTCCGGCGCGACGCCCACGCAGTGGGTGTTGCGAGTCGAGCGACAGGAAGACGAAACATGGCTCGTGACGCGGCTCACCTTTGTCTCCATCATGGGCAACACGCCTGACCTCAGTTTCTGGTGAATTGATCATGCAGGAATTGCGGCAGGCGACTATCGCGAGTTCCGTTCCTGAGCGATAATGCCGGCATGCCTCATGCTCCCGGCACGGCCGAGCTGACATCTGCATCCGGTGTTGCGTCCGACGAAACCATCATTCACCGCGCGCTCATGTCGCTCCTCGCTCTCGCACCGGTCGTGGGTGGCCGCGATGCGCTGCAGCAGGAGATACTTGATGCGCAGCACGCAGCCGCACGCGGCTACTTCCAGCCCAATGAAGATGAACGAGTGCGCAGCCGCTTCGCACAGTATCTGACGGCACGAGCGGGATTATTGCAGACGATCGCTGAACTCGACCCACTCGCGCATCAGCGCAGCTCCGAAACACAAGAAGAGAATCGCCTCAAGGCATTTGTGATCGCCTTCACCGCCGCTTGTACGCTCGTTCACGCAGCGCGCGTGCTCGTGCTTCAGTTGGCGACGCACAAGATCGTGCAGCGCAAGCTGAACGAGCCAGAACCGCGGCTGGGCATTCCTGCCGCACAGTACACTTCTGTCTTCCGCTCGTTGACCAGTCCGTACACAGCGTGGCGACTGCGCGATGCGGTGGCGTTTTTCGATGCGAATCGAGCGGCGATCGATCGACTGGGCGCGAGCGATCCGTCATTCGCTCAAGCGCTCGAACTTCTCGCTCAGGTCGAACCGGCCATTCGCGTCCCCGTCAAACGCTACCTGCTCGCTCGCCTGCGGTATCGCTGGCATGCGGTTCGCCGCACCCGCGCCGTCGCCTCACAGCAGGCGCTCTTCGCGCTCCTCGAGATAGCCGGCCGCGTTCTGGCGGACATGCGCAGGCCCTGGCATCAGAAACGTGTGACAGCCGACACTCGCAAGACAATCGAAGCACTCTTGCAGCCGGGTGATGTTCTCATCACACGCCACGACGATGCCATCACGAACTTGTTCCTGCCCGGCTACTGGCCGCACTCCGCCCTGCACATCGGCCCCTGCGCATGGTGCTGCGGCTTTACACACCTGCCTGATGCAACCACTTCAAAGTGGATCGAACCACTACGTGTGCTTGAGGCGAAGAAGGACGGCGTGCTGCTTCGGCCGCTTGAGGAGACGCTCGCCGTCGATGCCGTGACTGTCTTGCGCCCGCGCCTGGAACCGGCGGAGATCGCAGCGAGCATCGGCCGCGCGATCGAGCATGAAGGAAAGCTGTATGACTTTGACTTTGATTTCTTCCGAACCGACCGCCTCGTGTGCAGCGAGGTCATTTACCGCGCTTTCGACGGCGTTGGGTCGATGCAGTTCACGCTCACCCCGCGCGCCGGCCGGCCAACGCTCTCATGCGAGGACATCTTGAACATGGCCGTGGATGAAGACCTGTTCACGATCATCGGCGTGTTCGGCCCACCCGGCGCGCATGATCGGCTGGTTACGGGCGACGCTTCACGCGACATCGTCATAGCAAGCTATCGCACGTAAACGTGTGTAAACGCATCATTTCGCTTTGTAGAACGGAAGCTCAACGATCTGCGCTTCGGCGGTTGTGCGTCCGAGATCGACTTTCACCTGAGTCCCGATGTCGCTGGCATCGGCATCGACAAAGGCCATCGCGATGCATCTGCCAAGTGTCGGGCTCGCGCAGCCGCTGGTGACGAATCCGATCTTCTTCTCCCCTGCCGTGAGCACATCCATTCCCTGCCGGGCGCTTCGCCTGCCGTCAAGAAGCAAGCCAACGAGCTTGTTCTTCGGCCCCTCTTCAGCGATCTTCTGAAGAGCGTCCTGTCCGATGAATCGCCCGACCTCCTGATCTTCTTCACCCTTGTTCAGCTTGACTGCAAAGTTGAGTCCCGCTGAGATCGGGTCAATATCCTCGGCAATCTCGTGGCCGTACAGCGCCATCCCCGCCTCCATGCGCAGCGAATCGCGCGCGCCGAGTCCGGCCGGCTTGATCGGAGCGTCCGCGGCGTCGAGTCCTCCGGGGACGTTCTTGAGCATCATGGAAATCGCCTGGCCGGCCAGCAGATTCGGCATGATCACTTCCACGCCGTCTTCGCCGGTGTACCCCGTGCGTGAAATCAGCACCTTCGCAATGAGAACGTTCTTCTGCGTGAAGCGAAAGCGCTTGAGGGTCGGCACTTCGCTGGAGAAGTTTGCCAGCAGCTCCATGACCTTCGGCCCCTGCAGCGCGACCATCGCAGTGGACATGGTTTCGTCCTTCAACTTGAAGACCATGTCGCCTTTGACTTCCTCAAAGTGTTTGAGCAGCTTCTCACGGTTGGAGGCGTTGCACACCATGAGGTACTCGGCCTCAGCGATGCGATAGACGAGCACATCGTCGCGACAACCGCCCTGGTGATTGCAGATCAGTGAGTAACGCACCGCGCCATCCGACATCCCATGGATCTGCCGCGTGCAGACGTGATCGAGGAACCGGCGGGCATCCCGACCGGTGAACCGCAGCCGCCCCATGTGCGAGACATCAAACAGCCCGCCGCTCGTGCGCACCTGCGCGTGCTCATCGATGATCGAACGGTACAGCAGCGGCATTTCCCAGCCGGCGAAATCAACGAGCTTCGCCCCATGCTGCACGTGAAACTTGTGGAACGCGGTCTTGTGGAGCGGTGCGGTTGTCGTGGTGGTGCTCATATCCGGCTATCCTATCACGCAGAAACCGAGGGCGGCTGGCGCGTGGATCGGGAGCGTGTACGATGCTGCGACATGGAGGCCGATTTCGATCCGAACGCGCATCTGCTCATTGTCGTCGGCGCGCATCCACGCGCCGAGCGCGCTGACCGGCCGCTTGCCTTGCAATTGGTGAAACGGATCGGCGAGTGGATCAGCGGCAGGACCGAACATGACCGGGTGAGCGGCATCGAGCCGTTTGTGTTGACTGATCTGTGGTATCTCAATGACGAATCCCTGCGCCCTCGGCCGGTGATCGCAATTGGTGATCCGGAGTTCAATGCATGCTCAGCGTACTTCTCCAATCGCCTGCCGGAAACGTTTGTGATCGACGGTTCGCTTCGCATACTGCTTGACCTGGAGTTCGCGGAGCTGCGCGCGTGCCTCTGGGGGTCAACGCCTTCCGCAACCGATGCGGCTGTCGATCATTTCGCAAGCCGCTACCTCGAACCGTTCCTCATCGCTGCAAGCGCCGGCGGCTGAGCGACGCAGGGGTGAATCGAGCTCGGTTCGATGAGCGCGATCCGCACCTTCCTGCTCGTCAGGTGCGGCGTCCATTGATTGCACGCGCTTCACCCGCGCCCCTGTTGGCAGTGCAAATGGCGCTGCTTTGCGCTATCATCCCGCACAGGAGGTCGCTGCTCTTGACTCAATCACCGGAAGCCCCCATCGAACCTCGCAAGCACTTCGTGCTTGATACCAACGTCCTGCTGCACAATCCCAACGCGATCTTCATGTTCGCGGAACACGAGGTGATTATTCCGCTCGCGGTCATCGAGGAACTCGACCACTTCAAGAAGAACAATGATGACAACGGTCGCAACGCGCGGCAGGCGATCCGGCAGATCGATCGGCTGCGCACGAAGGGCCGCCTGTTTGAAGGCGTGCCGCTCAACACGCTCGGCGGCTCGCTGCGCGTCGATCGATGCGATCGTGAGGCGGCGTTCGCGCTCGATCTGAACTCGGCCGACAACCGCATCCTCGCCAGCGCTCACGTCATGCACGAGAAGGGCCTGCCCACGGTGTTCATTTCCATGGACATCAACGCCCGCGTCAAGGGCGATGCACTGGGCATTCCGGTGGAGGACTTCAAAGCGCAGAAGGTCGACGCCGACTGGCTCTATACGGGCTTCGCCGAGCTTCAGGTGCCCGGCGAGATCATTGATGAACTCTACAACGAGCGTCAACTTCCGCTTGCGTCGTTGCAGCCCTACTTGTTTCACGTGCGTGATGAGGATGAGGAGCGGGTGCCGATCAAGCCGATCGCAAATCAATTCTTCATTCTCAAGTCGGTTGACGATGATTCGCACACCGGTCTCGGTCGCCTCCTTGCGGATACCGATCACCTGATCCCGATCGCAGGGCCACGCCGGCCGATCTTCGGCGTCATGGCGCGCAATGTGGGGCAGACGATGGCGCTGGACCTGCTGCTTGATGACGAAATCAAACTGGTCACGCTTCTGGGTTCGGCCGGCACGGGCAAGACACTGCTGGCGCTCGCTGCGGGCATGCACAAGGTGTTCAAGGAGCAGCGTTACGACAAGTTGCTCGCTGCCCGCCCCCTCATGCCGCTCGGCCGCGACATTGGCTATCTCCCCGGCGACAAGGATGAAAAGCTCGCCATGTGGATGCAGCCGATCTTCGACAATCTTGCTTACCTGCTCTCCACGCGCGGCAGCGATGTGGGCAGCGTCGGGCAACACGCTCAAAGCCACACCACAGAGCAACGGATCAACCAGCTCATCGCAGGCGGCGCGCTCGTGCTTGAACCGCTCACCTACATTCGAGGCCGATCCATCCCGCATCAGTTCATGATCGTTGATGAAGTCCAGAACCTGACCCCGCATGAAGTCAAGACGATTGTCTCGCGCGTGGGTGACGGCACGAAGATCGTGCTCACAGGCGACATCAACCAGATCGACAACCCTTATCTCGATGCTTCATCCAACGGCTTGAGCTTTCTGATCGAGCGCATGAAGGGTCAATCGTTGAGCGGGCACATCACACTCGTCAAGACCGAGCGCAGTACGCTTGCCTCACTTGCAGCCGAAGTACTCTAAGTACGGCTCAATCTCTTGCTCACCTCCGTGGCCTGGACTGCGATCCTCCATTCACCTACGGAATGCGCAGAGCATTTGCCGGCGGCCTGAAGCGCTGCGAATCGCGATCGACGAATTCGACATCACCGAGCGTTGCCATACCGATTTTCCTGCCGGGCCGATCCGGTTGATCGAACTGGTGAATGTGCCATGTGTGTGCAAACTGCACCCCTTCCACCTCTTCAAAATCATCGAAAACGATCAGTCGCGGCTGCGTTCGCTCGTCCCGTTCCTTTGAACGGTCGTACACGGCGAAGGCGACAGCTTCAAGCCGGTGCGGCTGGCGTGTTCCGGAGAAGAATGTGAACCAATCGTCCTGACGCGGGTGCGGCGATGTCCCGTCGTGAGCTTCCTCATGAGCCGCCGCCCCTTCAGCATCGTTCGCTTCATCGTCAGGGGCCGCATCGTTCACTGCGTCATCCTCACGGTAAACAATGAACGCGCTTGAGTAATAGTGCTGATCGCCGAACTTGCGAAGCCCACCTGGCGCAAAGATGCCATCCTTCTCATCAAGCCACAGCGGCAGGACAAGGAGGTATCTGAGCGCGCGGCTGATGCCGATCACTTCTTCAGAGATGTCTTTGCGGCGGAGCACTTCCGAATCGTCGCCACGTCGCCAGATCGCGATCCCCTCAGCCCCTGCAAGTAGTGTCACTCCATCCTGAAAATCGAACCGCACCGCGCGCTCGCGCAGGTCGTAACTGACCAGGCCGGATACGCACGCGACCTCCGACGACGCCTCGTCATTCGGCGCTGCCTCGCCGGGTTCACCGACTTCGTCGGCAGCTGCTGATGCATCCTGCTCCTGCGCGTCTGCATCAGCACGTTCATCGCTTTTGATCTCGATGCGCAGACGCATGACCTCTTTCGATTTCCATGCTTCGACGCCGGTTCCTTCGCTGATCGCGTCGATGAGAAGCGCGGTCCACGAATTCGGCCGCCGTTCGCTCGGATCAACGAGAGGGCGGTTCGGCATGCTGTGTTGGCCGTGCGCAGCGCTTGCGCACACAACGAGGATGGATAACAGCGAAAAGAAGCGATACATCAACGTGTGGCTCCGATGGAATGGGCAGACGCATAGGACACGGCTATCGGCGGATCAGCGCATCGACACTGAACCGCCCTGCACCGCCAAGAAAGAACGCAAGAGCGATCGAGCCGTAAAGCAGCGCGAACTCCTTGGTTGGTCCCTTGCCGGTCTCAGTGATCTCCGCAATGAGGAACGGGTCGCTTGCGTGTCGCAGAAGCGCGGCCACCAGCATGGTTGAAAGGATGAAGAATGCGGCTGGGCGGGTGAACAGTCCCGCAGCGAGCAGCAGGCCGCCGGCGAACTCCGACAGCCCCGCAGCCCAGGCAAAGACGACAGGTGCAGGGAAGCCCAGTTCACTCACACCACTGATAAAGCCATCGCTCGGCGGAATCTTGCCCCACCCGTGCGCCACCGCAAGCGCCACGCCGGCATACATTCTCAGCACTGTGAAGCCCAAGTCGGCGGCGACCGCGCTGGGAACATACCCA
>CAZFZT010000048.1:0-25626 GCA_964523675.1 uncultured Isosphaeraceae bacterium | reverse complement strand
GGGCTGGCGCCGCGCGACAACGGCCGCCCCTACCATGCGCCATGACGCCCTCCTCTTCGGCAACGCAAACCAACCGCCTCATCAAGGAGACAAGCC
This sequence comes from uncultured Isosphaeraceae bacterium, assembly GCA_964523675.1. Taxonomy (GTDB): domain Bacteria; phylum Planctomycetota; class Phycisphaerae; order Phycisphaerales; family SM1A02; genus CAZFZT01. The sequence continues at coordinate 25,530 of CAZFZT010000048.1, read as the reverse complement.
CCTACCTCCTTCAACACGCGCACAATCCAGTGGACTGGTATGCGTGGGGTGATGAAGCATTCGCAGCAGCGCGGCAGCAGGACAAGCCGATCTTCCTCAGCATCGGTTATTCGACGTGCTATTGGTGCCACGTCATGGAGCGAGAGTCGTTTGAAAATGAAGCGATCGCGCGGCTGATGAATGAGCATTTCATCTGCATCAAGGTCGATCGCGAAGAGCGGCCGGATGTTGATGATGTGTACATGACTGCAACGCAGTTGATGACCCAGCATGGTGGTTGGCCGATGTCGGTGTGGCTGGAACCAAAGCAGCTCAAACCGTTTCTTGCGGGGACGTATTTCCCGCCCGAGGACCGCTACGGCCGGGGGGGCTTTCCAAGCGTGATCAAACAGATTGCTGCGGCTTGGCGCGATCAGCGCGATGTTGTTGAGCAACAGGCCGAGCAGGTGACCGATGCCGTGCGCAAGACGCTTGCGCAGGCACAGCCGGTGTCGCTGCGGCAGGAACACGTCTCGCAGGCAGTCGATCTGCTCATGCGACTCTACGATTCTGAGCACGGCGGCTTCGGGGGAGCACAGGGGCCAAAGTTCCCCACGCCGGTGAATACTGAACTGGTCATTGGCGCCGGGTGGCACCGAGAGGATGTGCGCAATGCGATCACGCACACGCTCGACCGCATGGCGATCGGCGGCATGTACGATCAGATTGGCGGCGGGTTTCACCGGTACAGCGTCGATGAGAAGTGGCTCGTGCCGCACTTCGAGAAGATGCTGTACGACAACGCACAGTTGGCGTCGCTCTATGCCCGCGCGTTCGAGTTGACCGGTGATGCGTTCTACGGCGAAGTCGTGCGCGAAACGCTCGACTATGTACTGCGCGAGATGACGGATGAGCGCGGCGGCTTCTGGAGCGCGCAGGATGCGGAGGTCAATGCACGCGAGGGACAGAACTATCTCTGGACCGCGACCGAGATTCGCGAGACGCTCACTGAAGCCGGCGAGAATGATCTGATTGATTTTGCGCTGGAGGTGTACGGATTCAATGCCGGCGCGAACTTCCGCGATCCGCATCATCCGGCGGACGGACCGAAGAACATCGTGCATCTCATTGATCGTCCAGATCGGCTTGCCGCGTCACATCGATTGTCGCAGGAGCAGTTCAATGAGCGGATCGAAAGGGTCAACCGCATCCTTCTCAAGCAGCGCGACAGGCGCGATCAGCCGGCAACCGATGACAAAGTTCTCACCTCATGGAACGGCCTGATGATTGCCGGCATGGCGGATGGCGGACGGATCTTGAACGAACGCAGGTTCGTAGATGCGGCGGCGCGGGCGGCAGAGTTCATCCTCAACACGATGCATCGCAACGGCCGGCTGCTGCGCACGTATCGCACGGGTCAAGCTAAGATCGATGGCTTTGCTGAAGATTTTGCCTTTTTCATTCGCGGCCTGCTCGCTCTGCACCGCGCGACGCGTGATGCGAAGTGGATCAGTCATGCGGAATCGCTTGCGGGTGAGCTGCGCGAGGGCTTCTTCGATGAAACCTCGGGCGGATACTTTGACGCGAGAAAGGGGCAATCGCAGCTGTTCGTCCGGACGAAGGGTATGTACGACGGCGCGGTGCCCTGCGCGAACTCGGTGATGCTTCACAATCTGATCGACCTGCACGAGGTTACCGAGAACCTCGCATACGTTGATGATGCGATAGCGACACTCGGCGTGCTCTCTCGAATGATTGCAGAGCGACCGGTTGGGGTGACCCTGGGCGTCCTGGGGCTTGCGCGGGCGCTTCAGAACCATCCGGAGCGCTTTTCAGCAGCGGGTCAGTTGCGCGTAGCAAGCAGTCCAGTGCGCATCACTATCGAAGCGAAGTCGACCTCGCTTGATCGGGACGTAGATGTGACAGTCCATGTCCGAATCGATATTGCACCGGGATACCACATCAACGCGCATGATTCCGCGGCAGCCGGGCTTACCCCACTGGCAATTGACGTCGCCGGCGAAGCTTTCGAGGCCGTGGCGGATTTTCCACCCGGTCGACCGTATGCGAACGACCCCTCGCTGCGCGTGCATCATGAGTCCATCGTCGTCCCGGTCCGGTTGAGGCGTCAGAAAAACCAGCAATTGTCCACGACGCCGCGCCTGGTTGTGACTGTTCAAGCGTGCAGCGAGAGCGCATGCGCCGAGCCGCAGATGATCGTACTGCCGGTGTCACTTCCATGAGAATACGTCAGGCGCAGCCGGTCGCTCTACGTTAGTTCATCGGACCAGTCTGACTTCGACCTGGCGCCAACTCCTCCACCGCATTGAGGAGCGCGGTTATCAAAGGAACCGGAATTTGCAGGAATTGCTGGAACGCTTGTGGATGTAGCCCCCGATTGAAGCCGCAAGACCAAGCGCCATGCGAGGTCTCATGCTTCCATCGGCTACTTGCAGGCCCGCACCATCGCTGCCATAATGCGGATTCATCCATTTTGAACCCACTACTGGACCATCAGCCATGAATCAACCCGGATCGGCCGTTCATTCTCGCTCCAGCGACTCTTTCGGAGAGAATCGACCGCCGATGGGGGAAAGGAGTTCGATGTCGTTTGAAGCAGCCGTCCACGCCAAAGCGATTCACCTCGATCTACTCAGTCTTGAGATGTGTGCGGCTTCGGGGAGCGGGCATCCGACCTCTGCCATGTCCCTCGGACACATCGTTACCGTCCTCATGTACCACACCATGCGGTGGCTGCCCGATCACCCGAGGTATCCAACTTCGGATCGGCTGGTGCTCTCGGAGGGCCATGCCGTGCCGATCGTGTACGCCGCATTCCGCGACCTCGGAGCGGCGATCGGCAAGGGCGAGGAACGCCGGCCGACGACGCACGACGATCTGCTCTCGTTCCGCGAGAACGATTCAATGCTTGATGGACATCCCAACCCGATGGAGGGCTTCCCATTTTTCGATGCTGCCACCGGCTCGCTCGGTCAGGGCCTCTCCGTCGCGGCTGGTCTGGGCATCGCTGCCCGTCATGATGACATTGACAAGCGCATCTACTGCATCATCGGCGACGGCGAGGCGCGCGAAGGGCAGATCTGGGAAGCGATCGACTTCATCGCCGACCACAAACTCACGAACGTGCTGCCGATCTTCAACTGCAACGGTTACGGTCAAGCCGGCACGGTCAGCCCGCAGCAATCACCGGAAACACTGGTGAAGAAACTCGAGGCAGCCGGCTACATGGTCGGCGTCATCGACGGCCACAGCCCCAGCGCGATCAAGGCCGCGCTCGACCACTACATTGACAACATCAAAGGCGATCAACCGATGGCGATCGTCGCCAATACCGTCAAGGGCTGGGGCGCGGCCTCCATGCAGGGCGCTGGGTGGCATGGCAAGCCAGCCAGCGGTGACAAACTGCATCAGGCGATGGAGGAACTCAAATCCACCGGCGTCTCCCTCACCACCGCCCTTGCAGGCGACGAGATGCGCATTTATCCCCCGGCGGAGTTCGACGCCTCAGCGCGCGAAATCAAGAACGATGAGGCAATGCCCTTTGAAGAGGCAATGAAGCATTATGACATGACCATGATCCTGCGCGGTGGCCGATTCGCCACACGCAAGGCATACGGTCTCGCTCTTCGCGCCCTCGGCCATGCCAACTCTGAAGTCTTCGCGCTCGATGCGGATGTGAGCAACTCCACCTTCAGCGAGTGGTTCGCCAATGACCGCGCCCTCTCCAATCGCTTCGTCGAGTGCAAGATCGCAGAGCAGAATATGATCTCCGTCGGTGCGGGTCTCTCGGCTGCCGGCAAGATTCCCTTCTGCTCCACCTTCGCCAAGTTCGTGACCAGGGGGTACGACCAGCTTGAAATGGCGATCAACTCCGGCGCGAATCTCAAAATCGTCGGCAGCCACTCCGGCATCTCGCTTGCCGCCGACGGCCCCAGCCAGATGTCGCTCCCCGACGTTGCGTGGTTCCGCGCGTTCACCACCATCAAGGATCATCACGGCGGCCCCGGCTGCTATCTGCTTCAGCCGGCTGACGCCTATGCCGCCTACGCCCTTACGCTACGCATGGCAGATCACCATGGCGTCTGTTATATGCGCACGCACCGCCCCGATGTCGAGTTTCTCTACAACGAGAACACGATTTTCGATCTCGGCCGCTTCGAGGTGCTCACCGAGGGCCGCGACCTGCTCATCGTCACGGCCGGATATATGGTTCACGAGTGCAACAAGGTGATTGATGCACTCGACAAGATCGGCGTTGACGCAACGCTCATTGATCTCTACTCGATTCCCTTCGACGCAGAACGGCTGCTCGATCTCGCCAACGCCAACAACGGCAACATCCTCACTGTTGAAGACAACTACGGCGCGGGCATCGGCGCTGCGGTCGCAGATGCGTGTGTGGAGTCCGGCGATGCCTTCACCATCGAACAGATGTATGTGCGGCGAATCCCGAAATCCGCCCGCAGCGAAGAAGACATCCTCAAGCAGTGCGGCCTTGATCACGCAAGCATCGTCAAGAAAGCCGCAAGCATGCTCGGCGTTCTCAGCGTGTAATCCCGCCTGCGGCTGTGCGCCGCCTTCGATTTCTCATTGTCGGCATGTTCGGCTCTCACCTTTCCATCGCCGGCTCTCTCGCCAACGCGCTGCGTGAAGCGAAGCGTCTCAAGATGGATTGCGTACAGATCTTCACCAAGAATCAGCGCCAATGGCGGGCGCCGCCGCTGCGCCCCGAACAGATCAAGGAGTGGCGCGAAGAGCTCGCCCGCCTCGGCTGGGACGAGCAGCCGGCCAAAGGAACCAGCCGACGGTCCACCCGAGTCGTCAGTCATAACACCTATTTGATCAACATGGCTTCACCCGATCCTGAGATCTGGGAAAAGTCCGTTACTCTACAGCGCGTGGAGATTGAACGATGTGAGGAACTGACCATCCCCTGCTGCGTCGCCCATCCCGGCGCACATCTCGGCGATGTTTCGCTGCGCAGCGGTTCGCTCATGAACGCACCTTCGCCCACTCGCCATGAGACGGCCGGCCTTAAAGGCATCATCAAAGCCCTCAACCGCATCCATCGCGAAACACCCGGCCACCAGACCCTGACCTGCCTCGAAACCACCGTCGGCTCAGGCACGAACCTCGGCTACTGCTTTGAGCAGCTCGCCTATATTCGCGATCATGTCAAGCAGCCCGAACGCATCGCCTTCTGCTTCGATACCTGCCACGTCACCGCAGCCGGCTACGACATGACCACCGATGAGAAGGCCCAGACGGTGCTCGACCACTTCGATGCTGTCTGCGGCCTTGATCAGCTTCAAGTGCTCCATATGAACGACTCAGTCGGCAGCATCGGCTCCCGGCGCGACCGGCACGCTCACATCGGCGAAGGCACGTGCGGCAGAGCGTGTTTCCGCACAATCGTGAACTCCCCCGCTCTCCAGGGCGTACCCAAGATTCTCGAAACGCCCAAGGAGGACAATGGCAAGGGCGTCCCCATGGATGTCATCAACATCCGCCGTCTCAAGCGGCTCCGCAGGCGTTCTCCGTCAAAGCGCACAGCCGCGCTACGATGACTTTTCAATTGGAACGATGAAGGTCAACCGCGCATGAAACCAACGCTTGCACTCCTCTTGGGCCTCACGCTTGCAATCGCCTCGTTCACCGGCTGCCGCACCATTCGCGGCTGGGCGCCCACCCGCCCCAGCACCCCCGCGCCCCCACCCACCGGCCTGACCGATTCACAGCGGCACAGTCTCGAAGAGGCGCAGGCCGCGTTCGATGCAGGCGAGTATGACACAGCCCTTGCGATGTTCCGCGACATCCTTGCGGTCAATCCCACCATCACCACCGCGTACATCGGCATCGGCCAGGTCCACATGGTCGAGCAGAACTACGAGAAGGCGGAGCCGGCTTTCGCCAGAGCGGCCCGCCTCGAACCGCGCAACTTCGATGCGCAGTACCTCCACGGCGTTGCCCTGCAAATGCTCGAGCGCTTCGTCGAAGCGGTCAACGCCTACCACCGCGCGCTCACCATCCGTCCTGAAAATCCAAAGGCCAACCTCAATATCGCCACAACGTACCTTCAGATGGATCGTCCAGATGACGCGCTCGCCTTCGCGGAGCGCGCTGCGGAGCTTGATCCGCAAAATGGAGCCGCCAGGGCCAATCTCGGCGCGCTCTATGAACGCCTCGGCCGCAACGCTGAAGCAGTTGACGAATACCTCGTCGCCATGGAACTCCTTGACGACAACACGCCGCTGATGATGAACCTCATCAATGTGCTCGCCAAGGAAAAGCGCTACCGCGAAGCTGCGAACACCGCTGAAACACTCGTTCGCATCGAACCCAGCGCGAAGGCCTTCGAGCGGCTCGGCTGGGCGTACTTTCGGCTCGGCGAATACGACAGCTCAAGTGACGCCTATCGCAATTCAGTCGAGTTCGACCCCGAACACTGGCCCGCATGGACCGGCGTCGGCGTCAATGCGCTCAATACATGGCTGCTCAGCGAGCGGCAGGACAACGCCGCACGAAGAGAAGCACGCGATGCGCTCCGACGCTCACTCAGGATCAATCCCGATCAACCCAAGCTCGTTACCCTCATGTCGAACTACGGCTTGTGAGCGCAGCGGTCTAACAACCTGCGTCAGCAGGCTTTACTGGCGGGCGCTTCCAAGCCGCCGCACCAGCTCCGCCGGCGCTCCGATGTCGCCCACCACCACCTCGCCGGTGAACCATGCCGCATCATTTCCGTCGCGGATTTCGGGGGTTCTGGGGATTCCGGGGGTTCCGGGAATGCCGGGGGTGAGGAAGCCCTTCTTCCAACCGACAAAACTGATTGTTCGATCAGCCCGCACAGCGGTGCCGAGTTCGCGCCCGGTATCGCAGTCAAGGCCGGATGGAATGTCCGCAGCAAGGATGCGTGATCCGCGCGAGCGCATCTCATTCATCAACTGAATCAACCGAGCCGCTTCACCCTCTACCTGCCGATCAAGCCCGGTACCGACGAGCGCGTCGATCACCAGCGCAGGCGTCGTCCCGCTGCGCTCCAGTTGATTGATGTCGATGAACCTCAGCCGCATGCGCTCACAGATCGCGCGATTGACCGCAGCATCGGTTTGCGCGCGCGGCTCACCACGCGCGCAGAGCGTCACTTCGCAGCCGGCATTGTGCAGATGCCGCGCTGCGGCATACCCGTCACCGCCGTTGTTTCCGGAGCCGCAGACGATGAGTACAGAGCCAGGCGATGCATGCATCATCTCCAGCGCGTTTGCAGCCAGAGCCCGCGCCGCGTTCTCCATCAGCACGATGCTGGGTATGCCGAACTCCTCGACCGCAGTGCGGTCCACGGCCCGTGACGATGCGCGATCGAAGACCAGAAGCGATGGCTTGCCTGCCGGCATGCCATAGTGTATTCCCCAATGCGACGACCATCGCAAGAGCCGTCGATTGGGAGGCACCATGGCTGTGGGTAGAATGCCATCCATGCCCGCGGGCCGCGCGATCCCCTTGACGTTCGTCGTTATCAGCACGATGCTTGGCATGAGCGCGATCGCATACTTGCTCTGGCAACGCTCCCATGAAGTTGCACATGAGAATCACCTCCTCGAATGGACGCAGGTCGTGTTCCTTCTGGGAGCAGCAGCGACACACGCATTTCACCTCAGGACGTCATTCGCTGCGGCATCGCATCATGTGCGCCTCGTGCTTGCCTTACTCTGCTTCTCATTTGCTGTCCGCGAGGTGGACATTGATGAGCTCAGCCCTGTCTCACTCATGCCTGAGATCGAACTTGCCGTTCGGCTGGTTGTTCTCGCCGCGTGGCTCATTGTGGCATGGCGCACCATTCGCGCGCTGGATGTCCTCTGGACCGACCGGTGTCAAATCTGGCTCAGTCGCATCGCCATCATCTCGATCGCCGGCTGCGCACTGTACGTTGCCTCAGCGCCCTTTGACAAGCATCCGCTTTGGTTCGGCAGCCGTGCGACATCCCGATTCATTGAGGAAACGATTCAGTTGAACGCAACGTACCTCCTGCTCATCGCTGCGTGGTGCTCTTCGCCGCTTCGGTAAACGCAGGTATTCCGCTGCGCGGCATCTCCTGACGCCGTGGAATCATGCATCCTTGCGGAAGAATCGTTGATTCTGCCGGAGGTACATCTCCCCAGGCCGCTGCGATAGATTATTCGACCGCGCGAACAGAAAAACATGATGGGGTGTGTACTATCGGCCATGCACGCGCATCTGGTTGAATGCACGATGGTTCAGCGGCGGCAAGGGGCATCACACTGCCGCTTGTGATCCGCTGTATCTGCACATGCCATACGCTCTGCGCGACGCGGGGTGATGAGATTGACAGCGTTTGCAAGACTCCTGGCCAATGGCCGCGGCCGGCAGGCCGCGGTTTGAGATGCAACGCCACCGCTCGGCCAAACCGCGGGCTTCCGCCACGCGGCTAAAGTGGTGTTTCGTCGATGATCGCTAAAGGCCGCAGCAAACCTCACCCCACTTCGCGCTTCATACCGAGGAGTTCGAAGAGTTCCATGCGTGAAGCGGCTTCTTTGAGGAAGCAGCCGTGGAGTTTGCTGGTGGTGGTCCACGAGCCGGGCTTCTTCACGCCTCGGTAGCACATGCAGAAGTGCTGGCATTGCAGGATGACTGCGACGCCCTGCGGCTGGAGGTGTTCCCAAATCGAATCCGCGATTTGTGCGGTGAGTTTCTCCTGCACTTGCAATCGCTTGGCGTAGGCGTCGATGACGCGGGCGAGCTTGGAGAGGCCGATGACCTTGCCGTTGGGGATGTAGCCGATGTGGGCCTTGCCGACGAAGGGCACCATGTGGTGCTCGCAGTGGCTGTGGAGTTCGATGTCGGTGACGAGGACGAGTTCGTTGTAGCCCTCGACTTCGGAGAAGGTTCGCTGAAGGTACTGCGCGGGGTCCTCTTCGTAGCCCCTGAAGTGATCGCGGAGCGTGCCGATGACGCGGCGAGGCGTTTCGAGGAGGCCTTCGCGATCAGGGTCTTCGCCAATGTAGCGGAGGAGGGCGCGGACGTGGGCCATGGCCTCGCTGTCGGTGACTGGTTCGGATGGCGTCATGCGCTTCTCCTGACCTGCGCCATTGTGCGAGGCGACGGGGTTGTCGTGGCAGGATAACTGCGAGCGGGTCGTACTCATCAAGCAGTAGTTTAGCGGCGCGTCGGCGGATGAGGTGGATGCGTGGAAACGGCTGGTGTGACGCTCCCGTATAATCGCTCGGCACATGCATCGCTCCGCCCGGCCCCATGTTGGCTTCAGTCTGGTTGAGTTGGCAGCGGCGATCGGGTTGACCGTCGCGCTGCTGGCTCTGTTGGTGCCCGCCCTGTCATCGGCGCGGGCGATCGCTCATCGCGATCAATGTGCGGCCCATCTCACCCAGATCGGCGGAGCGTTGCAGCAGTATCTCGATACGAATGATGGCGAGTTTCCGCATGTCGCCGTTTCGCCCGCCTGGCATTGGGGCGGCATTCGCTATTCGCCTGCGTCGGACGAGACGTTCCTCGACACGTCCCGACCGCTGAGTCTTGCGCTCTCGCCGTTCAGTGTGCGAGGCGAGATCACACATACATTCTGTTGCCCGGCTGACAGCGGCATTGGCGGCGAGACGGCACACATGGGAACCGGTCATCGCACCGTTTGCAGGGCGTTCGGAACGAGTTATCGCGCGAACGCTGGACTCTTTGATGCGCGATTGTTAGGCATGACTGATGTTGCTCGCGGCATCCGCAGGAGTGAGATCGTCGTGTCGCCTTCGCGACTGCTCGTGCTGGGCGATCCGGTGTGGTATGAAGTGTATGAATCAACCGGCCGCAGCGCGGATTGGCATTCGCTCGCAGTGCAGTCGAATGAATATTCGCCTGCGAAGAATGCAGGCGAGATCGGCAATGTGCTCTTTCTTGATGGATCGGTGCGCTTTCAAGCGGTACGGCCGCGCGGCGAGATTGGGCCGATCGCGCTTGAGCCGACGCCTGGCGGCGGCCATTGAGCCCTCCGTGGCTCTCCGTGGTGATCAAACGAATCAGTCGCGTACGGGTTGGTCTTCGAACATGACAAACGTCATCATCATGCGCGATGGTTTGACCGCGCGAATGTCATGAACCGTGCGCGGGTCGAGGAGCAGAATCTCTCCAGGACCCAGCGTGTATTCCTGCTGAGCGGTACGAACGAAGAGTTGCCCTTCGAGCACATGGATAACCGCTTCGCCTTCGATGATGTGTTCATCAATGCCGGCGTCGGCGTCAAACTGCCAGATGCCCGTCGTGAACGGCCCGTGACGGTAGAGGGCCTTCTGCATGTGGCCCTGGCGTACGCTGCTTTCGTGCGGCAGGTTCTCGAACTCGCGAGCAAGGTCGAAGTGCTTCTCGCTGCCTGCGAAGCGCTCCCGCGGGTGCGGCCTCGCGCGTCCTGGCGATGGTGAAGTGGTCATGACAACATGATACTTGCCTGGAACAGGGAGACAATCAAGTCGAACGCGCTTGGAGAGCCGTTACGATGCGTTTCCTATGAATCGCAATGAACACGAACGCTGGCTGATCGAACTCACCGCCATTCCCACAGCTGCGGGGCGCGAGGGGCGCGTGATCGATTGGATTGAGCAGTGGGTGGCGCGGCGGAAGAACCTGGGACTGAAGCGCGACAAGGTCGGAAATCTGCTGATTACGCAATCGCAGAGCGGGAGCAAGTTGCGTTCTCGTGAGACGAATCCCCCGCCGCTCTTCATCACGGCGCATCTCGATCATCCTGCGTTTGTGGTGCGCCGAAGGATTGATGATTGCACGCTGGAACTCGAGTTCCGAGGCGGCGTTCATGATGCGTACTTCGCAGATGCTGCGATTGAAGTGTTGGATGAAGCAGATGTACCACATCGGGCGACGATCCAAGCGATTGATGCAAAGGCGAAGCCGTACAAGCGCGTGGTGGCCCGAGCGGATGGTGAGGTCGAATCGATCAAGCGCGGCGACGTTGGTCGGTGGGTGTTCGATGGCCACGCGCAGTTGCCGCAGATTCGTGAAGGAATGCTGCACACGCATGCAGCGGATGATCTAGCTGCGGTGGCGGCGGCGCTGGCAGTGCTTGATGTTGCGCGAAGCCGCAAGCGGCTGGGGCATGTCGGCGTGCTGCTGACAGTTGCTGAGGAAGTTGGTTTCGTGGGCGCGATCGGCGCGTGCAAGCACCGTTCGGTGCCGAAGTCATCGCGGCTGATCTGCCTGGAGAACTCGCGCAGTTTTGCGGAGTCGCCGATCGGTGGTGGGCCGATTCTGCGGGTGGGTGATCGCATCAGCGTCTTCGAGCCGCGACTGACGAATCGGCTGGGAATCATTCTGACCGAGCATCAGAAGAAGTACCCGCAGTTCAAGTGGCAGCGTAAGTTGATGCCCGGCGGCGCGTGCGAGGCGACGGCGTTCAGTTCATACGGCTATCAGTCAACCTGCATCTGCCTGCCGCTGGGCAACTACCACAACATGGGCGATATTGATGGCGTGCTATCAGGCAAAGTGGCTGCAAAGGTGCAGCCGGAGATGATCAGTGTGGAGGATTACCACGGCATGATTGAGATGCTACTGGTGTGTGCAAGCGGGCTTGATTCAGAGAAGATCGCCGACACGCGCGAGCGGATGGAGGCCATCTTCAAGAAGAATGCGCGGGTGCTGTGTTAGAGCGAATTGATCGAATCGACTTGTTCGGTGGCACGGGCGCCTCGCCCGTGCGGACACTTTGTACAGGCGAGACGCCTGTACCACCGAGCCATTCGGCAACTCAATCACACACCCTTGAACGACGGCTTGCGCTTCTCCAGAAATGCGGTCACGCCCTCAAAATGATCTTCAGTCCGCCCGGCGGTTTCCTGTGCGTACGCCTCCGCTTCGAGTTGCTGCGCCAGGTCATTCTCCAGCGACTGATTGAGCAGCCGCTTCGTGAGTGCGATGGCCTTACCCGGCAGCGCAGCGAGTTTGCCTGCGACTTTGTTCGCTGACTCAAGCAATTGCTCGGCAGGCACGATTTGATTCACGAGGCCCAGCCGCAGCGCCTCATCGGCATCGATCTTCGAGCCCAGCGTACACATCTCGAACGCCTTGCCCGCGCCCACGAGCCGGGGCAGCGTGAAGGTCGAACCGGAATCCGGGATCAGCCCCACATTGATAAAGACCTCGATGAACGACGCTTCCTGCGCTGCGAGGCGCATGTCGCAGGCAAGCGCGAGCGAGCAGCCGGCCCCGGCAGCGACGCCATTTACAGCAGCGATGACCGGCTTCTCCATCGTGCGAATGCGCGTGATGATCGGGTTGTATCGCTTGCGAAGATCGTCACCGAGGTGCGGCACGTAGCCAGGCACATATTTCTTCTTGAGATCGCCGAGATCCTGGCCGGATGAGAACGCTCTGCCAGCGCCGGTGATGATGATGGCACGAACGTTGGCGTCCCGTTCCCCGCTCTTCAGGGCATCCGAAAGTTCTGTCGTCAGCGCATCGTTGAAGGCGTTGAGTACATCCGGCCGGTTCAGCGTGATGGTCAGCACACCACCGGCGATGTCCGTGTTGATGGCTTCGAATGTAGGGGCAGTAGTCGTCATTGGTTCCTGTTGATCGTGTTGCAGTCGTATCGGACCGGATGATAATCCAAATCTCAACCCACGCCGTGCTCGCTGGAGCAATAGAAGCGGCAAAGTTCAAAGTAGAACCGGCCGCATGGCCGATGCCATTCTGCGAGCACGTTCGTGCTGTGCTTGTCGTGCGCAGTTCTGATATGCTGCGCACCGCCTTGATCGGCTGGTCGGACGGGAGAAACGTACAACCAACCGCGGACGGTCGCTGCTGCGCCGGCTCCTTTGGATGAGGAGCGTTTCCGCATCACCTCGGCCCCTCACGCACTGGAGTCGCGCATGACGCCCGAGATCGAAGCGTTTCTCAATGAGTTGAATCAATTTGAAGATCGCGTGCCACTGGGTCTGCTGACCCGGCGGCTGAAATCGCTTGAAATCAACGTGGATGATGTCGCTCAATGGATCGAGTTCGATCCACATCGCTACCGCCGCAACCTCATGCACGCCGGGCCGGGCTATCAGGCGCTGGTCCTCTGCTGGCTGGCCGGCCAGCGCAGCCCGATTCACGACCATGAGGGTTCGACCTGCGGCGTGAAGGTGCTCCAAGGCGTCGCCACCGAGACGATCTTTGACCGCACAGCCAGCGGCATGTTGCTGGCGCGGCGATCGAGAGAGTTGCGCGAAGGATATGTCTGCGGCTCGCAGGATTCCGACATCCATCAACTTTCCAATCTTCAAGATGGCGGCAGGCAACTGGTCACCCTTCACGTTTACTCACCGCCGCTGCTGTCGATGAACACGTATTCACTCACCGATGCCAGCGTGATGCGCTTCGCTGATCCGGTTCACGAGTTCGTGCAGGGGGCAGGCATCTAAATGGAGAAATCTTCCTCACCGATGCTCGACCTCCCGAAAGCGGAGCGGGTCATTCCCGCAGTGTTACCGCAACGTCCGGTAGTGATCGAAGCGGATGCCGAACGTCCGCGCAAGCCGCCTATTCAGGCGCAGCCATGGCACGGTTGGGCGATTGCCTGCGCAATCGCCGGGGCGGCCTACGCATCGCAGCACCTTCCGGTCGCACCGTTTCGCATCGTGCTCGAGAGCGGAGCAGTTCGGCATCCCGTTGGGCCGGCCCTGGTCGCGATCGTGCTTGGCGTTCTCATTCGCAACACGCTCCGTATGCCGGACGCGATCATCTCGGGAAGCCGAGCGATGTCCAAGCGCTCAATACCTTGGGCCATTGCGCTCATCGGCGCGGGATTGAATCTTGCGGTCGTCGCTTCGATCGGCGTGGCATCGCTTTCAATTGTGTTCGGCGCCATCGCGCTGGCCGTCATCGCCGCCCTTGCCGCCGGTCGCGCAGCTCGGCTGCGCAGCCGGTCATCACTGCTGCTCGCCTCAGGCACAGCGATCTGCGGCAACAGCGCGATCCTGGCCATCGCGCCGATCATCAAGGCACGTGAGAAGGAAATCCTGGTTTCGATCGGGGTGGTGAATCTGATCGGCCTTGCATTTATGGTGCTGTTGCCGGCTGTCGGCGCACTGGTCGGCATGTCGGGTGAACAACTCGGGGTGTGGGCGGGCGCTTCGATTCATTCAGTTCCGCAGGCCATTGCGGCCGGATTTGCTTACCCGCAGCCGGGTGCCGGCGAAGTGGCGACACTGGTCAAACTGGTGCGCGTCGCGATGCTCGTGCCATTTGTCATCGTCGTGACGCTGCTTATGGCCAACGGCAATGGCGGCCTGCACAACGTAAAGGTGCGCAAACTCATGCCGTGGTTCATCTGGGGCTTTCTGGCCCTCGCTGCCGCCAACACTTTCGTACAGGCGAGCGGCGCTCTTCCACCGGAGGTTGCAACCACGCTTAGCAGCGGCATGAGCTGGTTGAATCTCACGGGAGGCATCCTGCTGACCATCAGTCTCGGCGCTATCGGCTTGGATGTGAACCTTCGCACACTGACGCGCGTGGGTAAGCGTGCCCTGCTTGTCGGCGTCATCGCATCGGTGGCAATGGCGGCCGGCTGTTACGCGCTCATCATGCTCTTGATGTAGTTCGCGCAGTGTGCCTCGCCTTCATTGAAGTTGTCTTCGCTTTCAGCGAACTGCCGCCTTCGACTTGTGACGGACACGAGCGTACCAAGGCGCGCAGAGTACCGACACAGTTTCCCCTCATTGCGAAGCTACCTGCTCAGCGGAGCCGAGTACCATGCCGTTCTGCCTGCAACGGTGACGGGCGCGAGAACGTGCAGCGATAGACCGGTTCCATGCAGATCTGCCAGTGTCGCCGGTTCGTTCGTAAAGAGGTGGCACACGACCTCCGCGTCTGAGTCGATCTCGCATTCCGCACATGCCATCGCAATCAGTTGACGATGCGCGTGGACCCAAGTCTCGACAATGCGCAGCTCTCGCAATAAGTGTTCTCTGGCCAGCACATGGATGCGGCCGTCAGCATCGGCGGCCAATTCAACTGCTTCATGTCCTGGGCAGCGCACGGCAAGTTTGACCAAACCTTCCAAGCAAGAGGCAAGCGCCGGCGTGGCGGTTTCGTCACGGATGATCTGATCCTGTGCGCTTGCGGCGCTGCCCTCTGTGAGGGCCTTCGGCGCAAGCCGCACACTGTTGCGGCAGATCGTCTCCACCATCAGCGGAGGCGCCTCGCCATCGGGAGAACTGCCGCTCATCGAACGGCCCTCAATGGAATGAACTGCTTCGGCCACGTCGTCGAGAGTTTCGGCTACTTCCGCGCATCGCCCCTCTACACGGTCGTCATCCCCGCAACACAAGTCTCTCTCGCTCTCGCACAGGTCGTCCTCCAGTTCATTCGCTGCGTCTGCCGGCTCACCACTTCCAAGCAGCGCTTCTCGTTCCATTTGAGCGTCATCATCGACCATCGGCGCAAGACGCAGGATGGGCTGCTCACCATCGGACCACGGAACCAATTCATCATCAGCATGAACGCCGTTTCCAGATGAAGCGGCTGACGACTGCGCATCCAGCCACGACAACAAATCCGTCATCGTTGGCTTGACGGCGTCTTCAAATGAAGCGAACGTCTCGCATTGAATCCCTGCGTCCATTCGCGGCAAGCAGTGCGAGAGTTCAACGCTTACACCCAGCCCTGTCGAAGCAGTCTCATTGAGCCGCCGCACGACTTCAAGAGCATCGCGCTCCTCCGCGCCGGCAATCGCAAATCCCAGCCGCGGCATCATTTGCGGCTCTTCATCCAACTCATCCACCGATGAAACGATTTCTTTAAGGATCTGATATGCGGCTACAACGGCTGCGCTGTCTGCGCTCGTCAGGATCGTGATTCGATCAAAGTCTGCGATGTGCGATCTCATCTCTGCAACGCCACCGCGGCCGCGGACGATCCAAACAGCAACCTCCTGCGCGGCGCGCTCAACCACTTCCATGAAAGTGCGCGCCCGGCTCCTTACCCGCTGATCAACCCTTTCAGGCGTTCCATTCAAAGGGCCGCTGCCGATGGAGCCGTCCATTCGAAAGAGCTCGATCGTTGGCGGCTCCATGTCAAACCGCACCAGGGCGGTCGGACCGTTCTGCCGCGCGATGGCATCCGCATAGGGCGTTAACCACACGCCGCCGCGTACCGGCAGATTGCCAACGATCAGCAGCTCGCGGAATGCCGGCTCGGAGTGAGAAACCGAGGATGCGGATTCGCCGTCATCCGTGAGGAAGAGCGCAGCGAGTTCATCGAAGGCATCCGCGTGAGAGGTTGGCTCGGATGAGTGGCGAGTCATGACGAGTCGCGCTCCGCAATGGACCACTCATCGCGGAGGAGTTGAGGCGGCTGCTCAATGTACTCGATTTTGCGTGGCGGATGCACCGTGAAGGTGCTGCACCGGCCATGACCGAAGGGTGCGTCCACCTCATTGAAGGGATCCACCACCCAGGCCCCATCGATGATGAGCAGGTACTCATAACGCCCGGGGGGCAATACGACCTCCGCTTCATAAACACCTGCCTCGAAGTTGTACCGCAAGGGCGTTGCGCGCGCGGACCAGTTGTTGAAGTCGCCGGCCACATGGATCGTCTGCGAGGTATCGCCTGGTTGCGCAAATCGCACACCGTGCTCTGTCGCGGTAACGCCGAACGTGTGCTGGCCTTCAACAGATGTGCCTTGCAGCTCCAGCGGCTCTGTGACCGTCATCTGTCGGACGCGCCTTGCCAGTTCTGCAGCCCTGCTCGAGGAGAGCCCCGTTTGCTCCACCTCCGGCTCACCGGATCGCTCGTTCAGCGAAAACGGTCCTGAATCAATGCGCCCGATGAGCGATGCCCCGACCGATGCGAACACTTCGATCGTCGGCGCCATATCGGCACGATCCTCGAGCCAATCAGCCAGTGCTTCGAAGTCACGATCTGCCCCACTGCCAGGCGCGTATTCACCAACCGGCTGGCCGTAACTGGCCGCTTCACGAAGCGTGTCGTCTTCGCGGATGATCGTCGTCAACAGCTGGCTGCCAAACTCTCGCTTGAGCGCAGCCAACACGTTTCGTGCATTCGATGACCGCTCATCATGCAACGTCGGCAGCAGGTGGCAAACAACCGGCTGCCCAAGTCGATCGATCAGCCGCTGGATGGTCTTCCACTGCTTCTGCGCTCCTCGCAAGGAAAAGAAGCCGGTCTCAACGGGAATGAGCGCTTCACGTGCTGCCCGCAAAGCGTTGAACGTCAGCAGGCCGATCGTTGGCGGGCAGTCGATCAGACACATGTCGAACTGGGGAGCGAGACGCGTGAGCAGAGATTCGAGGCGGCGATCACGGTCAGGCAACTCATGCAGTCCACCGCCCGGTGCCTCAAGTGCAGCGAGGCGGGTTGTGCTCGGAAGCAGATACAGTCCTCGCACCACCTCCCACAGAAGCCGCCTTAGTTCAAAGTCATGGTGCTCCGCGATCAAAGCTTCCCCGATCCCCGCTTCGATTCGCTCTTCCGGCACGGCTAAGCCCGCCGCACAATGCGATTGCGGGTCCATGTCGACTAGAAGGGTGCGATGCCCTCGACGGGCGAAAGCAGCAGCGAGATTGATCGCCGTCGTCGTCTTGCCGCATCCCCCCTTCTGGTTGATGATGGCAATGGATCGCACACCGACTTATCGGAGCCGGCCGAGCTATCACTTGAAAATAGGTAATTTACCTACCGTCTCAGAGCGTTGCGTTCGTGTATGGCAGGAGGCCCATGTAGCGGGCTCGCTTGATCGCCTGAGCGATCATGCGCTGCTCACGAGCCGAAACCCCGAGACGTTTGCGGCTGTAAATCTTGCCATTGGGCGTCAACAACCGCCGCAAGTCCTCGACAGCTCGGTAATCAACGTAGGGCTTGTCGCCCGCTCCGGTTCTGATATAGACCGGCTTCTTCGAGCCGGTCGTCTCGGCCGGCGCGGCGCTCTGAACAGTGCTCATCATTCGAAGGAAACTCCTGATTCGTCGTGGATGTCGTAAAAACAGCCCCGTGCATCGGATTGCTCCCGCACGGGGCGACGAGAGAACGCTGAGTGTAGCGTCCTGCGGCATCTGGAGCAACCAGTTCCGAGCGGCGGCATGTCGATCTGATACCATGCGCCAGCCGGGTGCAGTCGCCAATCGAAAAGGAGAGCCACTATGCCAGCTGTAAGATACCTGGTACGCGACACGGATCGGGCCGTTCACTTCTATACCGAGCAGCTCGGTTTCGAGGTGGTGGAACGCTGGGGACCGGCCTTCGCCATCTTGCGCCAGGAGGGACTTGAGCTATGGCTCAGCGGGCCGCAGACCTCTGCCGCCCAGCCGATGCCGGACGGCCGCGTGCCGGAGCCGGGCGGTTGGAATCGCATTGTGGTCGGCACCCACGACATTGCAACCGTCGTTGAACGGCTCAAACGCAGCGGGGCCACCTTTCGCAATGAAATCCTCTCTGGCCCAGGCGGGTCACAAGTCCTTCTCGAAGATGGCGAAGGAAACGTGATCGAACTCTTCGAGCAGCGCGGAGAGTGAGCAGGATCGTCCTGCCGATTGAGTTGCGACGGGATCTTTTCGACCTGTCGCCGGGCATCAATTGCTCCGGCATATTCACCCCTTTGGTCTGCTGCGCCTTCGCCTTTACCCGGAACCGGGTCGGAAGACGGGGCGAATGATCCGCCACGGGCTGTGTCCGGTCTTTGCCCGCCGGCCGTGAGCGCGGTACCGTATCTCTTCATGGCGGAACTGGTCGGAACATCCCGTGAAGCCGTCTCGCCGATGATTTCGCGGCGGATGGTCGGTGCGGCCACCTCACTTGGGTGCTCGGCGGTGTTGGGTATGGCTGCGTACATGACGCCCTCCGCGAACGGTCTCGGCACGCACACGCAACTCAATCTGCCGCCCTGCGGCTGGGTCAGCGTTGCTGACATGCCCTGCATGACCTGCGGCATGACCACCGCCTTCAGCCATGCCGTACGCGGCGAATTGCTTGCGTCATTTCTTGCCCAACCTATGGGATTCCTGCTGGCAATGGCCACCGCCATGACTCTAGTGCTGGGGCTGCACGTCGCCCTGACCGGTTCGAACGTGCTGGGCTTGTTCAGCGGATTATGGAGCCGGCGAACGATGTGGCTCCTCGTCGGTTTCGGTCTCGCCTCGTGGGGGTACAAGATCCTGGTTCACAAGGAAATGCTGCTATGAACGAAAGTAGGCACGAAGGCACGAAGGCACGAGGGCACGAAGGGCGGACGGCAGGCATTATGCCAACTGCCAACTGCCAAGAGCCAAGAGCCAACAGCCAACAGCCAACAGCCACACGCCAATGGCATTGGGTTTCTCTCTTCGTCGCCGCAACCCTCTGCGTCCTCTGCGGCTTCCTTACCACCGGCTGCGCCGGCGTCAAACTGATTGGCGCGATGGCGCAGAATTATGAGTACCAGAAGCAGATTGAAGTGCTGCCGGAGTACTCCGGCCTTGAGAACAAGACCGTCGCCGTTGTCGTCGATGCTGATTACTCAACGCTCTTTGACCATCCCGACCTCGTCTTCCTGGTGATGTCGGGGGTGTCCGCCCGACTCAATCGCGATGTGCCTGGCATTCGCGTGCTTCCAGCCCAGCTGAGCTACACATGGCAGTACAACACGCCTTCGTGGAATGCGATGCCGTATGGCGAGATCGCGGAGGAGCTCAACGTCGATCGCGTGGTGTACGTCGACATTTACGAGTATCGGCTCAACCCTCCGGGAAATCGTTGGGAATGGGAAGGCATGGCAGCTGCGAACATCGGCGTGGTTGAGCGAGGCGGCTTGGCGCCTGATTCGTTCGTCAGCACTCATCATGTGGCAGCCAAATTCCCGGATAAACCGGGCATCGATCGTGACTCAGCCGATGCCCGCGTGATCGAAGAAGGTCTCCTGCGCGAGTTCGTCAAGAGGACCGCATGGATCTTCCACGAACACCTCGAACCGAAATACCCTGACAAGTACCTCGGAGCAAAGTGATATTGGATCAGCACATTCCCGAATCTCGTTCTGAATCAAGCAGCGCACTGCCCGCGCGGATGCCCACAGACCCCCTGCCGGCCGGCGTCCATAGATTGTTTGCCCCGGCCAGGACCGGAGTTCTGTTGGCGCTGCTGGTGATCGTTGCCGCGAATCTGGGCGGGTGCAATATCATCGCCCCGCTCCATTACGTGGTGCATGGACCAGCGAAGGTTGATGCGGAGCATCAATTGGCGGATGTCCCCACCGTTGTTTTCGTCGATGATCGCGAGAATGTGGTGAATCCCACGCTCTTTCGCCGCGTCATTGCGGAGAAAGTAAGCGAAGATCTCATGGTGCGCAAGGTGCTGACGCGCACGATCAGCCCACACGACGCCATGTCGCTTGTCGCGCAGCATGACACGAACAAGGAGGTCATGCCGATTGATGCCATTGGCCGAGCGGTCGGGGCGGAACAGATCATTTACATCGAAATGGTGTCATTCACCGATCGCGTTGAGCCGCATGTGCCGCGCCCGATGGGCTCGTGCCGCGTGCGAGTCATAGACGTCAATAATCGCGAGCGGCTCTACCCAGCCGGCGATGTGGAGCAACCATTCCGCGCGGTGCAGGTCGCGCCGCGCGAGGTTGATCCGGAACTCTATCGCACGCGCGCGACGCGCATGCGAATCAACGAGGTTCTTGCAGAGGAAATGGGCGACCGGATTGCGAAACTCTTCTACAAGCACGAGGCGCGGGAACTTGGCGGATCGCTGAACCCAAGATGATCGGCGCTGGCCTCCGCATTCCTTACGAACGTGCGAACACTCCATCTGATCGATCCCGGTTGGCCCGGCGGCGGCGGTTGTTCCTTGAGAATGCTCGCCGACCTTATCCACCAGGATGCGATCGGCAAGCATGATGTCCTCACCATTGGAACGGCTGCCGACGACGCCGTTGCGCGATCCTGCGGTCTCAAAACCATCGGCTCGGTTTCGATCGGAACACGAAACGCCAACCGCGCGATTGCCCGAGTGATGCAACATTATCAACAGGTCTTTGGCGCGTACGACATGGTCCATGCATGGACACAGCGCGCCGGCGCCATGGCCTGTGCCGCCGCTCCGCGCCATCCTCGGCGTGTCAGCGTATCGCGCAGCCCCGTGCCCGGCCGATATGCAACCACACTGCGCATCACCGGCACCACAATCATCGCGCCGCTTGAAGCAATTCGCATCGAATGGATCGCTGCCGGCTTCGCGCCCAAGCTCGTAAAGGTCGTGCCGCCTGCGGTCAATGACGCAGCCCTCGTGCATGAGCCACAACTCGGCAACGGCACGGTCAAGAGCGAATCAAACCGCTCTGGGCCACCCTTCATCATCGGCATGATGCACAGCCCCGTCGATGAACTTGACGCCACCATCGCGCTCACCATCGCCGCCCGGCTGTCGTTGGCCGGCGTTCGCGCCCACGTTGTCGTACATCCCCGAGCACACCGCCGCGCGGAAGCGAAAATGATGTCACACCGCCTCGGCTTCGACTATGAACCGCTCATCGTGGAAGAGAATATCGAGCGGCCGTGGCTGATTGCCGCCGCGCTCGATGCTGCTGTGCGCGTTGGCGGCAGTCGTACTGGCGGCGAATTCGCGCCGCTTCTTTGGGCAATGGCGGCAGGCGTACCCGTTGTGGCAGAAGATGACCCAGCTGCGCGGGAACTCCTTGGCCAGGGCGAACACGGCCGGCTCGTCCCGCGGGGCGATATCAACGCGATCTGCGCTCAACTCATGCAGTTGCACGAGAATCGCCAAGCCGCTCGCCGCACTGGCGCAAGCGGCTCAGAGCTGATGCGCGAACGCTTTGCGGCATCGGCATCGCGCCTCAACTCCCTCGCCGGACTTTCGTGAACGTCAGCAGGTCTCCCCGTCACTGATCCATGACGAGAAGCCGCATCATTTCCGCTCAGCAACAGCCCGCTGACGACGCCCCATCGTCCGCACAACCTTGAATTCCTCCGCCTCCACCGGCTGCACCGACAAGCGCTGCCCGCGCTTGAGCACCAGCATATCCGCAAGCTCCGACCGCTCGCGCAGCTGGGCAAGCGCCACAACTGCCGGGAACCGCTCGACGAACTCAACATCCACCATCTCCCAGATCGGCTTCTCCTTCGTCGCCTTGGGATCAAAGTGCTGCTCCGCAGGGTCGAGCGCCGTGTGATCCGCGTACGCCGTCTTGCATACCCGCGCTACCCCTGCCACGCCCGGCGGCTCTGCTCCGGAGTGATAAAACAGCGCCATGTCCCCCACCGCCATCTCGCGCATGAAGTTCCGCGCCTGGTAGTTCCGCACGCCGTCCCAGCACGTCGAACCATCACGCTCGAGCTCGTCAATTCCGTAGCAACTCGGCTCGGTCTTCAAAAGCCAGTATCGCTTCGCCATCGGTGAAGGATACCATCGGCACCCTGTGGCCGCCTGATGTCCACACGTTCGCGCTACCACTCGCAGAATGTGCGGAGCGCGCCGTACACGATGAATGAACTCAAAAGCGCAATCGCCATGACGTTCAGCAATCGGCGCCGGCGAATCAACCCCCGCAGGATCGCCCGCCGGCCCGCACGCGGCAGCGCACCAGCTACGACGAAGATGCCGCATAGCGCAAGCAGCGACGAGCCGAACACGTGATACCGCCAGCTCTCACTCCACATGCCGCGCACCGCGCAGCTCACGCTGCGCGTCAGGCCGCAGCCGGGACAGCGGACGCCTGTCGTCGCGCTCGACCAGCACAGTTGCAGCCCCGTTCCATGCGGCGGATGCACGGCCGCCACAATCAACACCACCCACGCAAAGATGACATTGCGCCTGGCCGTCCAGCGAAGGATCGCTCGGCGTCGCATCACTCTTGTCTCGGTGTGCCGCGTCGCCATGGCAGAACGTCTCTCAATAAGCCGCCAGCGAATCGCTCATGTTTGCAGTCACGCCGATGAAAATCACGACACCGAGAAGGTTCGCGCCGTACAACCATCGAACCCAACTGCTATCCGCCACTGCAAAGACGAAGTACAGAACATAGAACGGCACGCACAACGTGAGAAACCCCTGCGCGATGCTCTCGCGAAATGCCGCTACAAGCACGACAATAGCGATGATCAGTGAGTAAATCCCATGCCAGCCGGCAAAGGCAAGCATCCCTCCCTCGCCGCTGCTCACCGCAACAGCCGCGAAGATACCGTAGGTCGCCAGCGCCGCAATGAATCCCATTGCCGGATGCATCAGCGCGCCGGAGGCGAAGGAAGGCACTCGCCGCTCCTTCGGAGCCGCGTACGTCTTCACCTGAAGCGTTGAGCCGGTCTGCATGTTGTAGCCGCAGCTCATGCACAACACCGCGCCTGAATCCAGCGGCGCGCCGCACCCGGGACATGGCAGTCCCCCGCCACCTGAACCAGCCGGCAACGCGTCCTTCAGCCAGTCGAGATCATCCGAACTCTCAGGCGGCAGCAGCCCGGATGCGCCTGCGCCAACCGAAGCTGTTGAGCTCTTCCTCGGCTTCGCAGCGCGCTGGTAACACGGCGTGCAGTAGTACCTGCCGCGCGCATCCTTTGTCCGCGGCTTTGATGAGCAGTCCTCCCCACACACGATGCAGATTTTCTCAGGCATGCAACTCCCTCACGAAAGAAGTCTTTCGGCACCCGCTGCCACTCAGCGCGATCCCCCACCATAACGAACCGGCTTCCCGCTTGTCAACCTCCAATGCCGCTCCCCGCTTTTTCGTACAATGCACGCCGCATGGCGCGATCTCGCATCATTTCCGCTCAGGAGCAGCCCGCCGACGCCGAAGCGCCCGGCCGCAAGCCCACCACCACCCCAGGTGCGAACGCCCCCACCGCGCCTCCAGCCATTCGGCCCCGCACGCTCAGCGAATACGTCGGCCAACCCGAGCTCGTCGAACGCCTCCGCATCGCCCTTCAAGCCGTGCAAGAGCGCGGCGAACCAATGGAGCACGTCCTCCTCCACGGTCCTCCCGGATTGGGCAAGACAACACTCGCCCATGTCATCGCAGAGGAAATGGGCACGCGCGCCTACGTCACCTCCGGCCCTGCCCTCACCAAAGGCGCGGACCTCGTCGGCACGCTCACGAAGATGCAGCCGCGCGATGTCCTCTTCATCGATGAAATACACCGCCTGCCCGTCGCCGTCGAGGAGTACATCTACCCCGCGATGGAAGATTTCAAAATCGACTTCACGCTCGACTCCGGCATGCACGCCAAGGTGATGACCTACAACCTCAAGCCGTTCACCCTGATCGGCGCCACCACCCGCGCGGGGCTGCTCACCGGCGCGCTGCGCAGCCGGTTCGGCATCACGCATCATCTCCAGTTCTACAGCGAAACCGACCTCCTCAACATTCTCCGCCGCGCCTGCCAGCAACTGCGCATCAACTCCGCAAGCGAACCAGCCCTCGAAGCGATCGCGCGCAGAAGCCGCGGCACGCCGCGCATCACGCTTCGCCTGCTCCGCCGAGTGCGCGACTTTGCGCAGGTGCGGTTTCCCGGCAGTGAGATTGATGAAACCGTGGTGAGCGATGCACTCGCCATCGAGCGCGTTGATGAACTCGGCCTCGATGAACTCGATCGTACCTACCTGCGCGCCATCGCGGAGGTCTATCAGGGCGGCCCGGTCGGCCTCGAAGCCGTCGCCGCGACGATGGGCGAAGATGCAGGCACGCTCGAAGATGTCATCGAGCCATATCTCCTGCAAATCGGATTTCTTGCGAGAACGCGCCAGGGCAGACGGCTCACCGAGCAAGGCATGAGCTACATCGGCGTGCCATCCTCGCAGCAGCCGCAGTCGGACCTGTTCGAATAACGCCGCAACGCCGCTCCTCGCCCGGCCCCATCCAGCCCGCGCGAGCGAATTCACGCAGAGAGCGCGGAGAACGCAGAGGTGCTGTCCGCTGCGCCCTCTCTGCCCTTGTGATGTTCGACCGTCTCTCCCCACACAGCATCAACGCCGCACCCCCGGAGGCGGCTGACGAACTGACAGGGCTAACCGTGGGCCACTTCATAATGGCATCGGCACAACTCCCCGGTGGGTTTCGCTCCTAGCGCCGATCTGCCCACCCTACTTGCTGTGGAGATGTGAAGTGGACCATTTCAGGGGGTTTACGACTTTTGCGTTCATTGCTCTCGCCCCGGAGGGCCGCGCCGTTGTCCCGCAGTGAGGGCGCGCTCGAACCATTGCTGCTATCGTTGCACCGTGAACTGGCGCGATCCGAAGAGCATCTGGCAGCAAGGCATGAAGACGCGGCGGCGGCGCATTGTGCTGCTGTCGGTTCTGATGCCGATCGGCATGGGTGCGCCGTTCGTGGTTGCTGCGCTTCTGAGTCGGGCTGGGCCTTTAACGATGGGCGACTTCGTGTCGGTGCCGATGATCGTGGCGGGTCTTTTCGTTGTGATTGCAGTGTGGTGGGCGATTCGCACATCGATGCGCGATGCGGTTCTTGTTGAACTTGTGCCGAAGCATGAGGGTAGGGTGTGCC
>CAZFZT010000047.1:0-25697 GCA_964523675.1 uncultured Isosphaeraceae bacterium | reverse complement strand
GAGTGCCCGGCTCTGAC
This sequence comes from uncultured Isosphaeraceae bacterium, assembly GCA_964523675.1. Taxonomy (GTDB): domain Bacteria; phylum Planctomycetota; class Phycisphaerae; order Phycisphaerales; family SM1A02; genus CAZFZT01. The sequence goes on along the minus strand of CAZFZT010000047.1, from coordinate 25,680 downwards.
TCACGCCTTCGTCGCGCGGAGGACTTCGGCGAACGTCGTCACGCCCTGGCGGACCTTCTCGAAGCCGGCGTGGCGCAGGAGCGTGAGGTCGCCGGAGGCGCTTGCGGCTTCGGCGATGCGGCCGGCGTTGACGCGGCCCATGACCATCTCTCGCGTCTGCTCCGTCATTGTGAGCAACTCGTAGATGCCCATGCGGCCCTTGTAGCCGGTGCCGCGACACTCACGGCAGCCGGTGCCGCGACGGAGCGTCAACTCAGTCGATGCGATCGTTGCGGGACTCGCGCCACTTCGTGCCTTCGTGCCTCCGTGCCCATGTGCCTCCGATTCAAAATCCGGCGGAATCTCGGCCGGCTCAGGCACGTAGTTTTCCGCACAGTCCGCGCAGATTCGCCGCACCAGCCGCTGCGCCATCACGCCCTCCACCGAACTGGCCACGAGAAACGGCTCCACGCCCATATCAATCAAGCGCGTCATCGCGCCAGCTGAATCGTTTGTGTGCAGTGTCGAAAACACAAGGTGGCCGGTGAGCGACGCCTGCACCGCCGCCTCGGCTGTTTCCTTGTCACGAATCTCGCCGATCATGATGATGTCGGGGTCGTGACGCAGGATCGACCGCAGTCCGGCTGCAAACGTCAGGCCGACTTCGGGATGCACCTGAATCTGGTTGACGCCTTCGACGTGGTATTCGACGGGGTCTTCGACGGTGATCGCCTTGACCTCATCGCTGACGATGCGATTGAGCGAGGCGTAGAGGGTGGTTGATTTACCCGAGCCGGTCGGGCCGGTGACGAGCAGAATGCCGTGCGGCCGCTCAATGAGTTCATCCCAGCGGGCCAGCAGATCGCGGTCCATGCCAAGTTCATCAAGATCGAACATGACGGTGGACTTGTTGAGGATGCGAAGCACGACGCCTTCGCCGAAGAGCATCGGGATGACGCTGACGCGCAGGTCGTATTCCTGCGTCTTGTGGCGAAGGGTGATCCGGCCGTCCTGCGGCTTGCGCTTCTCGGCGATGTTGAGATTCGCCATGATCTTCAAACGGCTGATGATCGCATTGCGGAAGCGGTTGACGGTGGCGGGAACGCCGGCCTGCGCAAGTACACCATCGACGCGATAGCGGATCGAAAGCGTCTCTTCGTAGGGTTCGATGTGAACGTCGGTGGCACGTTCGCGGATTGCTTCGAGGAGCAGATCGTTGACGAGCTTGATGACGCTTGCTTCCTGCGCCTGGTCGAGTTCATCGGAAGACCCAAGTTCCGAGTGCCGAGTGCTCAAAGCTCGATCTTCGGGACTCGTGGCTCCCTCCTGATCGGAAAGCGCATCAAGTGTGTCGCCGGCCACGCCGTAATGGGCGCGAATGAACTTGCGGATGTCGCGTTCATCGGCGAGGACGAGTTCAATGGCCAGTCCGGTGAGCAGGCGCAGTTCATCGAACGCGGTGAGTTCGAAGGGATCACACGTGGCGACGCGCAGGGTGCCGTTGCGGCGTTCGATCGGCACGCAGCGCTGCTTGAAGACGAGTTTGGCAGGCAGCGTGCGAAGAACGTCCTGTTCGACGTCAATGGAATTGAGATCGACGATCGGCATGGCGAACTGCTGGCCGATCGCTTCGAGTACGTCGTGGCTCTTGACAAGGCCGAGGCGCACAAGCACATGGTCAAGCCGTTCACCGGTGCGGTTCTGCTCGCGAATGGCCTCCGCAAGCTGCTCATCGGAGAGCACACCTCTCTCAACCAGGATGCTGCCGATGCCCATTGGCTCATTGTACCGGCGGCCACGGTCAGGGGCTGCGGATTCGCCTGATGTACGGGTTGGCCTGGCGGCGGTTGCCTGCAAAGCAGTCATGGGGAAGGTTCTATCGGCAAGACACACTGCGAGCAGCAATGTCTGATCCCGGTTTCATTCAGATGGTGGGCCAGCAGCCGCGTGGCGGAAGCCCGTGGTTGACTTCGCCGCTGCCGTGCCCAGCGAACTGGGACCTCCCGGCACGCGGCTACTCACATGCTTTCAACGGCGTTCATTCGCAATTTCATTCACGGCGCGCGGAAGAGCGCGAGACTGGCCGTGTGGCCGTGCAGGAACGATGTCTCGCCGATCGGGCCGATCTCGCCAGCTGCGAAGAAGCCGGCGGTGGGAACATTGTTCAGGCGGCGGTGGATCATGTCGAGATCATGATTCGGCACGCCGAACAGCCGTTCGCCCCGGCCGTTGCAACTGAAAAGCACCGCCCCGAATGGCGGCTTGTCATCGAACTGCTGCGCGGTCAGCAGAAGATCCAGATCCTCCGCAGCCGTCTTCGCATCGCGCACATGAAACTGAATGGTCTGTCCGACGCGCGGCACGTCGCCGACACCGATGCCGCCGTGTTGTTGATCGAAGCCCAGGATGTTGCGCACGAGAAAGTCACCCCGACCGAATCGTGATTTGTACTCGTTGATGACAGTGCCGATGAGCAGCCCACTTGAGAGCAGTCGCTTCTCGCCGCCAGAGAGTCCACCCGCCATGTCCTGGAGAGCTTCCATTGCCTTGCGCGAACCAAGTTCAAGGATGACGTTGTCGCGAACTTTGGTGACGACAAACGGCTGGCCAATCGGCCTGCAACCCTGGCTGACGACGCAATCGATCTGAACATCGCCTGAGATCGTGACGCCCGCGCCGCCGGCCGGCAGGATCTCGTCGTCAAGAACGATGACATTGAGGCCCGGTTGTGTCGCACCGGAGGCCATTCCACCGACAATCAGCACGGGTTGCTCTCCACCGCAGCTGCTCAGCGCAGGCAGAAGCCGCGCGATGGGGACGGAGAACGGGTCGCCGGTGAAGAACATGGCTCGGAAATCATCGGCAACGCCGATGCGCTTTCGACGTTCCTCATGTCGGCGTTGCTGCTCTTCCGGAGGCAACGAAGGATCATCGAGCCGGATCGGATTCTGGGGTGTCGTGGTCCATGTGTGCAACCGCGCGTCACCGAGGCGCATGGCTAAAGCGGAGAAGCCGGGTCTGCCGTCGAGTTCCTGATCTGCTCCGAGCACAGCTTCGGCGGTGACGGCCAGCGTTGTATGCGGGGTGAGCACGCTGCGCATCGATTGCACAGCGGGGCCGAGCGCCGCCCGATGGTGATAAGACGCGAAGCAGAGCAGCAGATCGCACTTGCCGCCGATGTCATCGTGCAAGGCATCGGCGAGTTCCACTGCCGCGGTGCGCGTGTCGAGGTGGTCGCAGATCGCGGAGGCGGCAGCGTATCGATTTGTATTGGCGGCTGGCGATGATGGCGACGATTGCGTCATGCGCGATGATGGTAGCGGGTGCGCAGGGGCGGGGAGAGGGCGTCATCGCCGGGCATAGATCGCCGGCGCAGAGGGTGTGAGATGAGCGCGAGCCGACAAATGAAGCCGGTCGGTCATCATCCTTGACACGACCACTGGTTGATGATATTTAGGGTTTTGGCTAAAAACCGAAGCAGCTTCAGTCGCGGCGGGCGGTGAAGGAGTCTTGGGGGAGTTGATTGACTTCTTGCTGAAGGCCCCGCAAGCCGGGCGCGTGGTACAATGCCCGGTTTCGACCCGCCGGAGTACGCGTTCATGAACCGAAACGAGAACCACGCATCCGACGAGCACATCCGCACCGTTCGGGCCACACTCGATCGGGCAGTCGCCGCATTGAAATCGCTTCAGCATGAAGACGGCCACTGGTGCGCTGAACTTGAAGGCGATTCCATTCTCGAAAGCGAATATCTGCTGATGAAGTTCATCCTCGGCCATGAGGATCAGCCGATGGCAGACGGCAGGCCGGGCCGCGATGTCTTGCGGAAGATTGCCAATTGTTTGCGTTCGCAGCAGCGAGCCGACGGCGGCTGGGGCCAGTTTCCCGGCTCGGGTGTGGATGTCAGCGCGACGGTGAAGGCGTACTTTGCGCTCAAACTGATGGGTGACGATCCCAAGTCCGCTCACATGGTCAGCGCCCGCGAATGCATTGTGAAGCATGGCGGGGCTGAGAAATGCAATTCGTTCACGAACTTCTATCTTGCATGTCTGGGGCAGATTTCCTGGAACGCAGTGCCGGCCATTCCGCCGGAACTCATCTTCCTGCCGCGATGGTTTTACTTTCATCTGACGAAGGTCAGCGCGTGGACGCGAACGATGATTCTGCCGCTCTCACTGGTGGTGACGCTACGGCCGACGCGCCGGCTGCCGCGCCACCTTGGCATTGACGAGTTGTTTGTCGATCAGAACGCGCGCCATTCCATGAAGAATCAATCGAACGCGCCGCCCGGCTGGTCGCGGGCTTTCCTTGCGCTGGACTGGATTCTCAAGAAGATGCACATCCTCGGCGGCACGCCGATCCGTCGATTGGCGATCAAGCGGGCAGAGAAGTGGATTCTTGAGCGCGCGGGTCAGGACGGTATTGCCACGACGGCCGGCCTCGGAGCCATCTTTCCGCCGATGGTGTACTTGCAGGTCGCGTTCCAGGCGCTGGGCTATACGCGCAGTCATCCAGTCATTCGGCGCGCAGAGCGCGAATTGGATGAATTCTGCCTTGAAGATGACGCCAACGACGAGATTCGCATCCAGCCATGTTTCAGCCCTGTGTGGGATACCGGCATCGCGCTGTATGCGCTGACCGATTGCGGGCTTGATGTTGCCGATACTTCCGTCAGACGCGCGGCTGATTGGCTTGTGCAGAGGGAGTGTAAGCATGTCGGAGATTGGGTAGAGAATCTCCTGCCGGTTGATGCGCGGCGATTTCGAGAAGCTGCGCGCCATGACACATGCGGTTTCGGCTGGTACTTCGAGTATCACAATGCGTGGTATCCCGATTGTGATGACACCGCCATGGTGGCGATGGCGCTTCAGCGCGCCGGTGCGAAGGACAATCTCGATGCGGCGCGGCGCGGCATTGACTGGATCTTCGCCATGCAGAACGACGATGGCGGCTGGGCGGCGTTCGACCGCACCACGCATCGGCAGATTCTCGAGTACATCCCCTTTGCGGATCACAACGCCATGCAGGATCCGTCATGTCCCGACATTACCGGTCGTGTGCTCGAGTGTCTCTCCTGGCATGGTTATGATGATTCACACCCGGCGGTGAAGCGCGCGATCGAGTATGTGAAGTCGCATCAGATCGTCTGGTCGGCGGATGATTTTGCGCGCGATAAGCCGCAAGCGGCGTCCGGCGAGCAGTTCGGCGCATGGTTTGGTCGATGGGGTGTGAATTACATCTACGGCACGTGGCAGGCGGTGATCGGGCCGATCAGATGTGGCGAAGATCCTTCGCAGGAATGGATTCAACGCGCCGGCCGGTGGATCAAATCGATTCAGAAGGACGACGGTTCGTTTGGTGAGACCGCGAACAGCTACAACGATCCGTCACTCAAAGGGCAAGGCAATTCGACAGCATCGCAAACAGCGTGGGCCGCGATGATTCTTCAGGAAATTTTCGGCCCTGATGATCCTGATCTCAAGCGAGCCATCAATTGGCTGGCTGTGTCGCAACTCTCCGAGATCGACGCGACTGACCCACAAAAGAATCCAGATGGCGATCCGGCCGGCTCATGGGTCGAAACTGAGTTCACCGGCACCGGCTTTCCAAAGGTTTTCTACCTGCGGTACCACCTGTACCGGCTCTATTTCCCGGTGATGGCGATCGGGCGCTACCTGGCGGCACAGCGCAGTGTGGACTGCGGCGAGCGGCAAACGGAAGCGCGCGAGCAGCCGGTCCTCACGGTGTAGCCGCCTGCGCATACACTCCTGCATGCGCGATCGCTTGCTTTTATTCTTCCTCGGCGTCTTCTGCGTCTTTGCGGCGAGTTCTCCCTCTGCGGCGTGGGGGCCGGAAGGCCATCGCATCACCGGCGAGGTTGCGACGGCCTTTTTGAAAGAGCAGACGAAGGCGGAGATCGCCAGGATTCTTGGCAACCAATCGCTGGCAGAGGCGGCATTGTGGGCGGATGATGTACGGAATGAAGAGAAGTACGAGTGGACGAAGCCGCTGCACTACATCAACGTTCCACGCCGCGCTCTGGAACTCGATATGAAGCGCGACTGCGAGAATGGCCTCTGCGTTGTCGCCGCCATCCGCCGGTTCGAGCAGCAGTTACGCGATCCGGCTACATCCGCAAGTGATCGTCGCGATGCGCTGCGATTCCTGATTCACTTTATCGGCGACATTCATCAGCCGTTGCACGTGTCGTACCGGGATGACCTTGGCGGCAATCAGATCGACGTGACCTACCTTGGTAGCGAGAGCAACCTGCACCGCGTGTGGGACACCGACCTGATTCGCACGCGCATGAAGACAGATGACTCGAAGGATCTTGCGCGGGAACTGCTTGCACGGCTCGAAAGTGAGCCCAAGCCGCAGGAGACCTGGCGGAAGTCGCTCGATCCGGAAGACTGGGCCAATCAATCGTTGCTCGCGACGCGCATCATTTATCGTTCTCTGCCTCGCGGCGGAATCCTTGATGAGCAGTATTACGAGCAGCACATCAAGGTCGTTGAGACTCAGTTGATGATGGCCGGCATTCGTCTGGCAGCGATGTTGAATGACATTTACGCGCTCGACGAAGACGAAGTGGCAGAGGTTGAGGAAACGCCCGAGCAGGTCGCGCTGCGTGAGGCGATGAATGCACTTGAGATTGTTGAGGGCGGCGAATGCGGCAATGAGGGGCGAATCATGTTCCTCGTCAACCGGCACGGGTCACGAATGATCCAAGCCCGCATCAGGCGAACGTGGGTTGATCGCGGCCGCTCGATGTCGCACGAAACAGTGGAGGTCGTCCGGCCGGGCGAGGCGAACAAGCGTGAACTCGGCTGTACGCACCGCCGAACTGGCCGTGATGTGCGAGAGTTCACATGGGAGATCGTCGAAGCGCGTTTCCGCTGACGTCGGTGACAGCGGCTTACCGGGCGACGATCAAGGCCTCCGATGTCGCGCCGGGCTGGTCGGGCGGGACGCCGAGGTACTGAAGCGCCTGGTCGATCACATCGCGCACGACAGGGGCGGCGATTCGGCCGCCGTAATGCCCGATCGACTTGTCGGGGTCGTCAAGTACGCATAGCACAACGATGCGCGGCTCGGTGTACGGCGCTGCAGCGATGTAACTCGACACATACCGATCCTCGTGATAGCCACGACCATCGCGCCTGGGCAGTTGTGCGGTGCCGGACTTCCCAAAGATGCGGTACTGGCTCGACTGCACGCGACGATCAGCGGCTTCAAGCATGACCTCGCGCGTCACCGTCACGGTCTTTCCATTGAGCACTCGATGAACGATGTCGAAGTCCACGTCTGATGTCTGTGTTGAGGCAGCGGCCGTCGTGCGAACCGGCGGCAAAGTGCCATCACGAGCAAAGACGGCGAAGGCCCGAACCATCTGAACAGGTGTCACGGCGATCTCCTGCCCGATTGGAACTGATGTCTGCGTGTAGTGGTTCCAATCGCGCATGTTGGTGATGATGCCGGCCGACTCGCCCGGGAGTCCGCATCTTGTTTCGTGACCGAAGCCGAACCGAATCACCCCGTCGCGCATCTGCTGCGAGGTCAGGCGTTCACCAATCATCGCCATGCCGCTGTTCAACGAGCGCACGAGGACGGTGCGCCAACTGGCGTTCTCGTGAGGAAATGCATCGCGAATTGCACGACCGCGACTGGTACGATACGTCGCGCCGCCAGGCGGAGGTGTTGGCAGAACCTCATCCGGATGGACCACGCCCAACTCCGTCGCGAGCGCCCAAATGAATGGCTTAAAAGTCGATCCAGGTTCATATGGATCGGTCACGCACCGATTTCGTCCGAGCGCCGGATCGGTGGCGCGGAGTGGGTCGCTGGTGTATTCATCCCATCCTTCGCGAGGATTGAGAATGTCCACCAGAGCGAGCAGCTCACCGGTGCGGGAATCCATGACCACAAGCCGCCCCCCGCCGGCATTGAATTCTTCCACCGCCTGCTGCAGCCGCTTCTGCGCAATGTCCTGAATGACGAGGTCGATGCTCAGTTGAACAGGGCGCCCCGGCTGCGCCGGTTCATACCCTTCCGGTTCAATCCACAGCGCGCGGCGGCGGGCGTCGCGCAGAAACGTCAGCCGGCCATGTTCCGGCGCCAGCCGATCATCCAGCAGATACTCAGCGCCGCCTAGTCCGGAATGTTCGAAGCCGACAAAGCCGACGATGGCCGCTGCAAGCTCATCATGTGGGTAATGCCGCACAAGCCGTGGCTCAAGGCCGACGCCAGGCATGCCCGCTGCGCGGATCGCATCAACTTCCCAGTCTTCGAGCAGATGATCAATGACGACATAGCGTCGATGACGTCGGGGAATGATCTTCTGATCGATCTGTGCGGGGTCGCGCCGGAGCACTTGCGCGAGATCAACAGCAATGGTCTGAATGTCCGCGACCTCTTGGGGATCGAGAAAGAGCCGGTAGCCGAGCGATGATGTCGCAAGGACGCGGCCGCGGCGGTCGAGCAGATCGCCTCGGCGTGCGAGTTCGGTTCGTGAAGAGGTGGGGGAGCCGACCGTCGCTGCGAGCCGTGGATCCGGTGCGATCTTCAGTTGCACAACCCGCGCGAACTGAAGCAGCATTGCAGCGATGATGATGAGGATGAACGCTCGTCCCCATGCGTAGGCGCGATCGGACTGGGTGCGTTGGGGTGCGGGAAGCGACATTGTGGAGCGTCCCGGGGCGACGCTTGATCGCCTGTGGCGATGCTGCGCGTGGCCCCGGCTTGTCTTCGAAGGGTGAGTTAGCCGCCGTTGGGTTCCATGTCCACGGCGACGAGATGCGTTGAATCCTTGACCGGCTCGTCGGCGATGGCGACCCACGTGCCGCCTCTTGCGTCAACGTGCCCTTTGATCTGGTCCGGACGAGTGTGACGAGTGATCTCCCGGCGTAGCCGCCACAGCGACTGCTCCTGCTCGACGATTCGTTGATGAACCGCAGTCATCTCATTGACGGTATCAATGCGGTGCTGACGATTGACCAGCAGCGCACATGCTGTGGCCCCGGCAGCAATGATGATGAGCGTCAGTTTGGCGAGCATTCGATTTCGGCGGTCGGCTTGTGGCGTTGCGTTGTTTTCGTTGTTATCAGTCGGGCAAACTGACAGCATCCGAGAGGGGTTGCTCATTTCGGAATCTTGAGAACCGTGCCGACCTTGACGTTGTCCGGGTCACTGATGACATCGCGATTGAGTTCATAGATTTCGCGCCAGCGTTTGGTCGTGCCGAGGAGGCGCTGCGAGATGTCGGAGAGTGAGTCGCCGGCTCGAACGGTGTAGGTTTGATGCGCCGGCTGAGATGTCTGCCGGGAGGGGCGGGCCGGAGACGATGTGCCGGTCGATGAGCCGCCAAGCGCTTCAGCAGCCGGGATGCGCAATCGATGGTTGACGCGCAGCGCGCTGGGGTCGTCGATGTTGTTGAACTTCGCCAGCGCCATCGCAAGCGATTCGTCGCCGTAATACTGCCGGCTGATCGACGTCAGTGTCTCGCCTTGTTTGACATCATGGAACAGAAACGGAGGATGGTCGGTGTGCGACTCGTCCTGTTGGACAAGTTCGGGCGGGTCCATGCGGAACGTCTTTCGCTCCGGCCGGGGCGAGGTCGGCGGATCGCTCTGTAATGTAGGCGCGGCATCGGTCGTGTTGCTTGTCACATAGCCGCTGGGCAGGTCGCGCTGTGGCCCTCGCCGATCGATCAAGTTTGGATCGTTGCGACGTGACTCGGCCAGCGGATCGCTCGGCCGCTGCTCAACCAGGTCTGCGGACATTTGATTGCGCGCGGTCGAGAAGTGGTCGGAGATGAGGATGCCCACGAAAAGGATCAGGGCGAATCCCACGACGAGCGCGAGTTTGTTTTCTCGTGTCATCTGCATGTCAGCGTCCGTGCTGGGTGAAGTGGCATCCGCTGCCACGATGCAAGTTGTCGATCGGCTCATTGTAACCTTCTCAATGACCGATCACCGTCCAGTATTCGCACCAATCGTGATGGCGCGAAGTTTCGCCGAGCGGGCTCGCGGATTGGCTCTGGCTTCCTGCTCTGAGCACGTGACCGGCTTCTTCGTCAACCGGATCGCGACCGATCGCCTGGCGAGATCAGCAAAGGCATGCTTGACCATCCGATCTTCGAGACTGTGGAAGGACACGATGGCAATCCTCGCGCCGCGGTTGAGCCACGAACCCTCATCGACTTGCTCTGCTGCGCGGCCGATGGAATCGAGCAACGAGCGAAGCGCGCCCAGCTCATCATTGACAACGATGCGTAGGGCCATAAAGGTTCTCGTGGCCGGGTGCATGCGGGAGGAGCGCGCTCGTGATCCGTACGCCTCCTGTACTAGTCGAGCAAGCCGAGCCGTCGTTTCGATCGGCTCAATCTGCCTCTCGCGCACAAGTTTTCGCGCGATCTTTCGCGCAAAGGGATCCTCGCCGTATTGGTAGATCAAATCAGCCAATTCGCGTTCGGTGGATGTGCGGATCAGGGCGGCCGCCGTGGGGGTGGTGGTGTCTGCACGATTGAAGCGCATGTCGAGCGGCCCGTCATTCGTGAAGCTGAAGCCCCGCTCCGGAGCGTCCATCTGTGTCGAAGAAAAGCCCAGGTCGGCAAGCACCATATCGGCCTTGATCTGGCGCGATTGAAGATGCTCGTGGATGCAAGCGAAGCTGCTATGAATGGGGATGAAGCGAACGCCGAGCGCCTCCACCTGCTGCTGCGCGAACGCGAGATTGTCTTCATCAAGGTCGAACCCGACAATCGTGCCTTCACTTCCGACGCGCTGTGCGAGAGCGGCAGCGTGGCCGCCCCTGCCTGCAGTGCAATCAACCGCGACCTCGCCCGCTTCAGGCGCGAGTAGTTCGAGGGTTTCATTGAGAAGAACAGGGATGTGGCCGTGCTCGCTCATGGGTAAATCTGCGGTGATGCCGCGCTGCGTGCCGAAGAGCATAAGCCAATCACGGCTGCACGCGGTCGATCCGCTCAGCATTCACATGTCGTATGAGCAAGAAGCGCAGGCATCATCGCAGACGCGGCCACGAACGGCCGACGGAACATCGGCCGCCTCCTGGCGCGGTGCCCGGGATGCTGGTCATCGATCCCGATGCGTCGCCGTCAACCATTCGGGTCATCAGCTACGGTCCCGGCGAGGTCCATGAGACCTCGGTTACCGATCCTGCAGAAATTCGCCCGCTACTCGGCCGCCGAGCGGTGACGTGGATCAACATCGATGGACTCGGGGACGCGCAGATGCTACGGAAGGTCGGCGAAGTCTTCGACCTGCACCCGCTTTCACTTGCGGATGTCGTCAATACGCACCAGCGGCCGAAGATCGAGCCATACGACGATCATCTCTTTATGGTGACGCGCATGGCGATGATCGCCCCGGCGGAGTCGGGTGACGCAGGGGGCGATGATGGAGCGCCACACATGGCCGCGCCATCCACGGTCATGGAGCAGGTCAGCATTGTTGTGGGGGAGAATTATGTGTTGAGTTTCCAAGAGCGCGCCGGGGATGTCTTTGACGCGCTGCGCGACCGAATTCGTAGCGGGAAGGGCCGTGTGCGTTCAATGGGCGCCGACTACCTGGCCTATGCGCTTGTGGACGCTGTTGTAGACGGTTACTTTCCCGTTCTTGATGGCTTGAGTGAGCGAATCGAATCGCTTGAAGAAGAAACCGTGACGCAACCGAACCGATGGACCGTGGCACACGTGCATGGTGCGAAGCGCGATCTGCTGGCCCTGAGACGAGCGATGTGGCCGCAGCGTGAGGCGATCAACGCCATGCTGCGCGATGAGTCTCGATTCATTTCACCGGAGGTGAAACTGTACCTTCGGGATGTTTACGACCATGCGGTGCAGGTGATTGACATCCTCGAGACCTACCGCGAGCTTGTCGGGGGTTTGATGGATCTATACCTGTCGAGCGTGAGCAATCGCATGAACGAGGTGATGAAGGTGCTCACGATCATTGCGACGATCTTCATTCCCCTCACCTTCATCGCGGGGATCTACGGCATGAATTTCGCTCCGGAGTCGTCACCGCTCAATATGCCGGAGTTGACCTGGTACTGGGGATACCCTGCATCGCTCGCGCTGATGGCGGTCATCGCACTGGCTCTGCTCATCTACTTTCACAGGCGTGGGTGGATCGGCCGTAGTGGCGGGTGAGTGGATCATGCGGCTGAGATGTGCGTTACTTCGACATGATCGCGCGGAGTCTCTGTTGCGCCTCGGGCCCGGCAATCACTTCAGCAGAGATTTCAGCGGCACGGTCGAAAACGTCTTCTTCGCAGGAGCCATCCAACTCATTGAGCCATTGCTTGGTCACCGTCATCGCGTGTTGGCCGCCTCGCGCAAGTTTCTTTGCGAAATCCATGGCGGACACTTCGAGTTGATCGCGATCAACGAGGTGCGTCGCAAGGTGTGCCTGGTAACCCGCCTGACCTGACACTGTGCCCCCGGCGAGAAGCATCGCTCGCGCGGGACCAGCTCCGATCTTGCGGACCAGCCATGGGGCGACGACTGCCGGGCACACCCCAAGGTCGACCTCCGGGTAGCCGACTTTGGCATCCGGGTGAGTGAACGCGAAGTCGGTGACGACCATCAAGCCGCAACCCCCGCCCACGGCCGCGCCTTGCACTCGTGCAATCGTGGGGATGGCCAATCGACGTATTTTTCGCATCGCCTGTGAAAGGCCGCGCAGCATGCCGCCCATCTTCGCAGCATCGTCGAGTACGCCCTTGAGATCCATGCCGGCACAGAACGACTTGCCCTCCCCTGCAAGGATCATGACCCGTACTGTGACATCGCGCTCGATTCGTTCGATCGCCCCATTGAGCGCATCGATCAGTTCTGCGGAAAGCGCGTTGCGGGCTTCCGGCCGATTCAGTGTAAGGATCGCGATCGAGTCCTGAACTTCCAATCGCACGAGCTCGCTCATGTGCGAACTGTACACCCGATGACCTTACGCTGCTCGCTGCGCTGCAGGAAGGCGATGCTGCGCCCCGCACTGTGGAAGATCAAAGTTGTCCCGGCTGACATCGACGCCCTCATGGCTCGTGATTGCCAGGTCCGTATTCTCGCGCAGGTCGTATCGCGGACGCGACGATCTGGATGAGGTCGCCGGGATCATCGTCGCATTCGAGCCGTCAAGTGTACATTGCTCCACTTCGATCACTTGCACAATGGGGCGGCACGGCTGTTCCGGACACCAGTCGAGGACGACGGCGTGTTCTCCATTTGAGAGTTCCACCATGGAACCGGGCTGGTACGCAGGCACAGCCCCGGGGAGAGCAGCGAGAATGACAGGATCGAACCGGTGGCGCAGCCGCGAGAACATCAACTGCCGCAACACGCGGACGCGCGGCTGCGGCCGGCCTTCCGCCGTGACGACGGCCGGCCGACGAAGGCGATCAAAATGATTGGCGAGGCAGGCAATGCGAGCGAAGACGTGGATCTCTTCACCTGCGAGGCCGCGCAGATTCGGGTTGGCGTCGACGCTGCACCCATCGGCATCACTCCGCTTGGAGACAGCATTGGGAAGACGACAGCGTCGCACCGGCGCGCAAGAGCCGTCACCCGCGACTTCGATCTCCTTCGGGAAGCCGGAGCCGTCGAAGTGCTGGTGATGTTGAAGAATGACGCCGGCTGCGGAGCCGGGGATTGAGCCGCTGAGGAGGCGATGCCCGGCAAGGACATGCTGCTGCCAATTGGCATCGCCAGCGAGCAGCCCGCAGCGTCTGTTGCGTTCAATTACTGCTTCATCAAGGTGCAGGTAACCTACGTCATGGACGAGCGCTCCCATGCCGAGTCCCGCGACATTGCGTGCATCGCCTGCATTGAGGCGGCGGCGCTGCGAAATGAGGTAATCCTGGAGTCTGAGCCCGAGGGCGATGCTCAGCATGCTCACCTCGGATGAGTGCCGCAACATGTTGGAAGCGCCGCCGGCCATCTCAACGATGTAGGTGGAAGCGTCGGCATCACACAGCAGCATTTCGATGAGGTCGCGCATGATGCTGCGATACGGCGCAAAGTCGAGCCGAGTGCCCGCTGCGCCGCCGTCGCTTTGCACACGAGCAAACTCACTGGCAAGCAGCGTTGTCAACTTGGCCTGTTGACCGATGATCGTGGGCGAGATGAAGCGGCGGATTTCCTCGGTGCCGGGATAGTCAATCCAGAACTCGTGGACTTCGAGTTCAGCCAGTTTTCGGACCACGCGCTCGGTCAGCACAAAACCACCTCGCAACAGGACGTTCCCGCTGCGTGGGTGGACGACCGGCATGGCCAGCCGCATTCCTTCGGTTGCCTGGTTGATGAGTACTCGGAGCATCGTGGCTTCCCGAACCCTCATCGGCATGGGTGAGGCCACGATTCATTGTTCGAGAAGATTCTCCAGACCGCATAGCCGAACCGCCGTCACCGCAATGACAAAGCGCCGCGTTTGACAGGCGGCGTCTCAAAGAAGGCAGGGTGTGCGGTTTGTTCAGAAGTTAATGTTGAGGCCGCCGACAACGCCATGTGAATCGCGGTCGGATTGGAATTCGCCTTCATACCGGACGTAAAGCGTGATGTAGGTTCCAGCCATCGCGGTGAAGCCGGCGCCAACCTGTAGCGCGCCCCTCCCGACGCCTGCCGTGCGCGTGGTGAAGTCAGGCCCGCCGGCAACAAATCGCGACCGAACATCAAGATCGGTGTCAAGAAACTCGTGCGCCCAGCCGCCGTAGATCTCCGGCACGATCGTGGTGTCGCCGACGACAACCGCGTGGGCGACTTTCGCGCCCAGTCGCAGCCGGAGCGAGTTGATGTTCTGGCTGTCCACATCAAGGTTGGCTCCGGACCCCGATTCCTCGAATGAATCGGTGCGCAAATGCGTGTACTCGACTCCGCCGATGGGTGTCAGAACGGTGCTCTCACCTAATCTGAAGTCATACCCGGCCTGGAGGAGCGCCGAAAGGTCATGGGCGTCATAATCGGCGGTCGCAGTGCCCGGCATGGGGACGAGCACGTTCCGGTTCATCTCGATCCTGTGATATCCGTAGGTGGCTGAGCCGTCAATGAAGAGGTCGCCGCCCCCGGGACTCCACGAGAAGTATGGACCGACACGGATGGTGTCGATGTCTGCATCGCCGAAGTTGTCGTTGAAGTCGATATCAGTGACGAGATATCCTGCCGAGACACCCAAGAGAAAGTTCGGCGAAAAGTTGTGGTGAATGCCGGCATGGCCGCCGATCACCTTGGTGCTTTGGCCGGTTCGATCGGTGCTTGAGTCAACATTCTCCCACACGCCGACGCCCTGGAAGAAACCGCCCCAATCCGACTGCTCCTGAACAGCGCCGAGCTTGATCTGCGGGGCTCCGATTTGATCGAGGGCTTTGATCGTCTGAGCGAGGGCATCAGCGTCGATCTTCATGTTGCCGAACATTCGTGGCATTGCGCCGCCGGCCGCATGCATTCCTGAGCGGTGCGCTGCCATCTGCCCGACGAAAGAGTTGTTGAGTACCTGTGCTGTGCGAATGCCCTGTACCTGCGCAGCGGTGTGTTGCAACGGCATCAGCGACTTCAGGCCGCGCTCGAGGTCCGCTTCCGGAAGACTGAAGAGTCCCGCACGGATGTCGGGCACTTGCAGCGCGACGTCTGCAACGTTCTGGAAATTCGAGGACAAGCCGGCGATCGCCTCATCAAGCTCCTCTTCCTGGAACTGGGCCGTCAGGACAAGGGATTCGCCGTCATCTACATCTTCGGTGAGGATCCATTCGATGAAGCCGGCAATGGCATCTTCGACGAGGATGTCTTCGAGATCGCCGCCGATGATATTGATAGCGTCGGCGTGCAGAATGATCAGTTGATCGCCTTCCTGAATGGGGCCGTCGCCGACGTTGACGAGGTGAACCAACGTGCCCGCGTCGATGTCGGCGTTTCCGTCCACCTCAATCATGCCGGATTGCAGTACGCCATCGTCGATTTCTTCCGACGTGTAGGTGACGAGAAACGTGCTGCCATCTTCCATCGTGAGCGTGCCGGTGATGGTGAGCGTTCCAGTGGGGTTCCCCGGCCGGATAATCCCGTTCACCGTGAGGGTTCCGATGAGCGTGCCGTCACCAGTCAACATGCCGGTTTCATCGACGAGAAGTGTGCCGGCCACATCGATAGTGCCGCCTTCTGTCACTTGAAGGATGGCGGCCACATCTGCGACATCAACGGCCTGGCCGGCGTCTGCGACGCCGACGTTGAGATCGCCGCCCACATCGAGCAGAGAATCTTCGCCGGTCACAAGCACGGTGCCCTCGCCATCTCCGGTTCCAATGTCCACATTTCCAGTGACTGAGACGAGCCCGCCGTCCGCAACATTCAGGGTGCCTGCTCCATCGTCACCGACGGTGAGCATTCCGGTGATGCTCCATTCGGAGGAATTGTTGTTGCCATCCTCACCGGTGACAGTGACCGTGCCACTGCCGCCGGCCTGCGCGCCGATGGTGCTGTCACCGCTCGCAATAGCGCCACCGCCTGAAACAATGACGAGGCCGTTGCCCGTGTTGCCGACGGTGATCTCGCCGCCAGCCAGATCGAGGAGCGAGTCTTCCCCGTCGATTGTGACGGTAGCGGTGACGTTTGCGCTGAAGCTGTCGATGAACGCCGCCGTCGATTCAAGCAGACCGCCATTGATGATGGTGAGCGAGTTGTTGGCGACGAACACGCCGCCGGCGTCGATCAGGTTTTGAACGTCCTGATCAAGGTTGTCGATATCGATGCCGGCATCTGCGACGAGAACCGCGCCCGTCCCAGTCTGAGTCACAGTGCCTCCGCCACCAATGGTGAGGTCTTCAATGCGAAAGAGGCCGTCGTCGCCGACGTTGACCGCGCCTGAGGCGCCGTTGGCGACGCCGATAGTGGCAGTGCTGGCTACGAGCGAGGCATCTTCGCCGATGTTGACGACGCCATCACCACCGTTTGCGCCACCGACGATGAGGTTGCTGGTGGTCACCGATCCACCGGTTCCGGTGCTTGCATTGCCATCATGGCCGATGTTGAGCGTGCCAGCGGAACTACTGCCCACGGTGATCGTGTTCGCAATGCCCGTGCCACCGTCCCATGTGCCTTCCACGTTGACCTCTGATCCGCCATTGATCGTCGCCACGCCAGTTTCAAGAGTGGCATCAGTCGCAATGTTCAGAACACTGTTCGAGGTGATCGTTGCGCTATTGGCAGACAACACGCCATTGTTCACCGTTACGATTGCATCAGGATTGAGCTCCAACAGGTTGACCGCATAGGTAAAGGTTTGCAGGTTCAGTGTCAGATCGACCGGACCGACCTGCAGCGCGAGCGATTCGGCATCGCCGTTGAACGTGATGACGACCGTGTCGGCGGTGAACGGAGGCGAGAAGACAGCGAAATCGTCTGCATCCGGTACGGTTCCTCCCCAGTTGCCCGGATCGTCGAAATCTCCAGCAGCCACATTCTGCCAGAAAATCACATCGGCGTTAGAACTGTTGGTGCCGCAGAGAATCAGGCAGCAGCAAGACAGAAGTATCGAGAACGTTCCAAGAGTTGTGTATCGCATGCCGAGCGTCCTGTCTAAAGGTTGTACCGTTCGCGTTCACCGAAAACGTACATGAAAGGCTCTGCGCACGGCTACAAGAACCGATCCACGATAACTGAACCTCGTTGAGTTGGCAAGCAATCGCCGCCTTTGTGCACATGAAAAGCGCCGCCCGTTGCCGGGCGGCGCTTGCTGTTGAAAATCAATGGTCGAGATCAATCAGAAGTTGAAGTTCACGCCGCCGACGACGCCGTGGGCATCGCGGTCGGACTGGAACTCGCCTTCGTAGCGGATGAACAGCGCCATGTTCGGGTCGAACAATGCCGAGATGCCGGCCGCAATCTGCAGAGCGCTGCTGCCGACGCCATCCACATTCGTGCTGAAGGCCGTCCCGGGGGTGCCGACGAATGAAGCGTTGAGGGTGTGATCGTCGTCCAGCACCTCCTGCGCCCAGCCAGCATAGAACTCCGGCACAAGGGTCAATCCTGCCAGATCGATTGCATGCGAGATCTTGGCGCCCAACCGCAGTCGAAGCGACTCAACACTTTCTGAGTCAACATCAAGGTTGGCGAGTCCAGCGCCACTTTCGGAGTAGGAATCGGTGCGAAGCCAGGTGAACTCGACGCCTACCATCGGGGTGAGGACTGTGCGATCGAAGATGAGGAAGTCAATGCCTGCCTGCGCGAACGCGGAGATGTCATGCGCGTTGTAGTCGGCACTGGCGGTTCCCATCAGGGTGTTGCGCGACACATCGTTGCGGTGGTAGCCATAGGTGACTGACGCATCGATGAAGAAGTCGCCGCCGCCGGGGCTCCACGAAAGGTAAGGGCCGACGCGGACCGTATGCACATCTCCATCACCGAAATTATCCTTGAAGTCGATATCCGTGTTGAGGTAACCAAGCGAGATACCGAGGAGAAAGTCAGGTGAGACGTTGGTGTGGACGCCGCCATGGATGCCGAAGATTCGCGCCTGATGTCCAATGCGGTCGGCGCCATCTGAGTCGACATCATCCCAAAGTCCCATTCCGCGCAGGAAGCCGCCCCATGCGCCTTCATCCTGAATCGCCGCCATGCCGAGCGGGTCGCTCGAGCGGTCTAAGGCATCGATCGCCCGCGCGAGTTCCATCGGGTTATGCGCTGCGGAAGCCAGCAGGGGGCCTCCGCTCGCATTAAGTGCAATGCCACCAAGCCCAGAGCGATGAGCGGCCATTTCCTGAAGGAAGGAGTTGTTGAAGACGCGCGAGGTTTGCAGGTTCTGAACCAGGGCAGCGCCGTTCTGGAGTGGCAGCAGACTGACGAGGTCTTCATCTGCGTCCCCAATGGCGCCGATGATGTCGAAGAGTTCACCGGCCGCGAGTGCATCAGCGACTTCCTTGAGGTTGCCGCCAACGCTGCCGAGGAAGTCATCGAACGCATCCTGATCAAACTCAGCGGTCAAGAGCAGGTAATCCTCATCACCGGCGATCTCCTGCGCTGTCCAGACAACGAACTCGTTTCCTTCGACGACGACGCCTCCGTCCACGACATCATTGGCGCAAATGACGATGATCGCATCACCGATCTGATTGCCGCCGGTCAGTTTGACAACCTGAATGGTGGAGCCGTCTGCCAGCGTCGCAGTACCGGTGACAACCACGAGGTCAGATTCGAAGACCTCTTCGAAGCCGGCCGGCAGGTTAGCGGGATTGATTCCGAACTCGGCATTGATGTCCACCGGCGTGTCGTTGTACTCGACTTCGAGCACGCTGCCTGCTTCCAGGTCGAGATCACCGTCGATATCCATGGTTCCAATGGACGCGCCGGGCGCGAGCCAGCCGAAGACGCTGACGTTGCCCGTGATCAGGCCATCACCGCCAAGGAGGCCGGTTTCGCCAACAGTTACGTCACCGACGACTTCAGCGCCATTATTGACAAACACCCTACCAGTCAGGTCCGCAGCCGCAGCGGCAACGCCGTCGAGGTCTGCATCGTCGAAGCCGATGTTGAGGTTTGCTGCCGTGAGCGTTGAGCCGGCCCCGTCGAGATTGATGGTGCCGGTGCCTTCTGCGCCGACGTTGACATCGTCATCTGCCGTGACGGT
The DNA here is from genome assembly GCA_964523675.1 of uncultured Isosphaeraceae bacterium. Lineage (GTDB taxonomy): Bacteria > Planctomycetota > Phycisphaerae > Phycisphaerales > SM1A02 > CAZFZT01. Next base: position 6,076 of record CAZFZT010000047.1, on the reverse strand, counting down.
GCCGCCTTCAAGGATGTTCAGCACGCCAGCGCCATCACCGGCCCCGACGTGCAAGCCGGCGCCGGGAAACTCAACATCGTCGGGATCGAGGTCGGCGTCGTTCGAGACAACAATGGCGCTGTCGTCCGCTTGTGTGACAGCTCCGCCTTCACCAACCGTGATGGTGTGCGTGACGAGTACGCCATCGCCACTGACGTTCACCTGGCCATCCGTGAGTGGAACGCCGGCAACGCCGCCGTCATCATCCGGCACGACGCCGACGACGAGGTCGCCGGAATTGATCCAGGTGCCGGCAATGTTCGCGGCACCAACGGCGTCATCCACGCCGGCAATGACGGCCGAGTTGCTGTTCAAGGTGGCGCCGGCGCCGACGTTGACGGTGCCGTCCGACCCCGCCTGATTGCCGACGATGAGCGCGTCCGTGGCGACCGCGCCGCCGTTGCCCGTGCTGGCGTTGCCATCGTGGCCAATATTGAGTTCGCCGGTGCCGCCATCAGCAACGATAATGCTTCCGGAATTGGTCCATGTCGAGACAGTGGGTTCCGCGTCGCCGTCGTCGCCATCGATGATGACTGTGCCGCTGGATCCGGCATCTGCGGCAATGACGGTATTGACGCTTTCGAGCAGGCCGCCGGACTCGACATTCACCGCACCCGTCCCTGCCTGGCCAACCACGAGCGTCGCATTGCCGGTCACTGACACACTGGCCAGCTCACCGACGTTGAGCGTGCCATCGCCCGTGGCTTCATTGCCGAGGATGAGTGAGTCAGTGATGAGTGCGCCGCCGTCACCGGTACTGGCGTTGCCGTCGTGGCCGACATTCACCGTGCCGGTGCCCGCGTCGCCGATGGTAATGGTTCCGGTATTCACCCACGCGGAGACGACCGCGGGGTCTCCGCCATCATTGCCGTTGATATTCACCTCGCCGGTCGCTCCGGCATCAGCACCGACGACCGCGCTACCGGTGCCCAGTTGCCCGCCATCCGTGATGAGGACGGTGCCGTCCCCGCCTGCTTGGTTGCCCACCACCAGCGACTCCGCGTTCACATCGCCAGCGATATCGAGCGTGCCGGCGCTGTCGTCGCCGACGATCAGCGTTTCATCGCCAGTCACGTTCAAGGTGGCGTCTGCATCGACAGCGATGGAGCCGCCAGCATTGATGATGACGGTGGCCGCAGCAACGGTGCCGTTGGCGATGCCAAGCGCACTATTGTCAACCAGTAGTTGATTGACGATCGAATAGGTGAAGCCGCCGAGGTCAAACACGACATCGGACCCGTTCAGGATGTCGAGATTGTTGGTGCTGGCATTGGCAGTGAAGGTGATGGTGTCGGTGATATTGTCGAAGTCCGCATCGTCACCGGCGCCTGGAGCGGTGTCGCCCGTCCAGTTTTCGTCGGTTTGGAAGACGCTATCACCGCCGCCGCCGTCCCATGAAAACTGGACGCCGCCGTGAGCAGGAGGCGATGTGTAAAGCAGCGCGAGCGTACCGGCTGCGAACAGGGCAAGAAATCTTGAGCGTGCATGTTTCATGTTGATGTTTCCTGTCTAGTGTGAAAGTTGCCGGCTCGGTCGTCCGGTGATGCGCGAGCGATCATGGTCCACTGAGCAATCGCGCACCACCACTTCGGGGTGAAGTCTCGGACGACGCAAGAGTTGAAAGATCATGGCGAAGCGTTGAGCGAAACAGCCGGTGCAGGCGATCTCAGAGTCCCTGAGGATGTCGCCGAACCCGGTTGCCAACGCTTTACACAACTGAACGAAGTACCTGCGCCTCCAAGGTGGCATACGCTAACCACGCTGGCGAAGTCTTGCAAGTGCGGAGGGGTATCGGGGGCGATTCGTTGGACGGATTAAGGAATCTGCCGTACTTCGAAGCCAGGAGCTGGCGTGAACTCAAAAAAAGCAGGCGCCGCCCGTGAGGGCGGCGCCTGAAGCGCGTTGCATTGCTCATGCTTGATCGATCAGTCTGTCGGGCAGTCGCCCCAGGCGGCGAGCAGCGCGAGCAGGTCTGGGATGCCGACGTTGTCGTCATCGGTCAGGTCCGCCGGGCACGACTCGGGGCAGGGGCCCCACGCGGCGAGAAGCATGAGGAGATCAGGAATGCCGACGCTGGAGTCACCGGAAAGGTCCGCAGCACAGGGCAGGGGCTGCTCAGCGTCGCCGTAGTGGTAGAACGCCTGATCCATGACGATCGGTCCCAACTGCGCACCCAGGAACCGGCCGGGGATATCGTCGGCAGGTGGGTGAATCGACCCATAGATGCGGGAACGTGCTGACTGATCGGAGCAGTCGTAGTAGGTCGCCCATTGCAGTTCGATGTCCTCGCTCGGGCCGTATTCGAATTCAAGCCAACCTTCAGGAATCTCGTACACCGCCAGTCCACCTGGGAAGTAGATGCTGCCGGTCAACTCGGAAAGCACTTCAGCGATGGAACGGCTATAGGTGGTATGTCCTGAGACATAGCCGGCAAAAGGTGGCGTGATAAACGTCGTTGACTGATACGTTGTCCAGCGCTTGGCACGGATCCAGCGCACGCCGCTATAGGAGCCCGGTTGCACCTGATGGTCGGGATGAATCCAGATATTGGGCAAACCGAAGGGGGCGGGCGCGAAGGGGTCGAGAATCTCTGTATCAGGAACCACAGCGGCCGGACCGGGCCAGTTCTTGATGGCGATTTCGCCGACGAACTGTGAAGCGTCCCACATGAACTCGAATGTCTTCGGGTCAATGACAGGGAAGCCGTTCTCGTCGACGACCATCTCTGCCAGATGCTCGAACTTCCCGCCGGGACCAATCTCGTCTTCGGTGATGAGTTCAATCACGCCGGGAATGAGCGGCAGGCCATGCGGGTGGTAGCTCGGCAAGAGTGGATCGCTCGACTGGCCGTTGTCAGCCATATGACGAATGGCGAGCACCGGACGGGTCCAGTCGTAGTACCCCTTAATGCCCCACGTGGCGACTGAGGCATCATGTGCAGCGCCATTGATCGCGAGGTACATCTTGACATCCCACTCCAGGTCGTCGACGATCGGACCGGTGCCGCCAATGCGCTTCTCGAAGCTGGGGTTATCGCAAATGTATTCGTTGGCGATTTCATTCCAGTGGCCGGGCGGCGTCGAGGACTTCGGGCCGTCAGCCCAGAACTCGGCAATGACGCGACCGTAGTCGCCATGCCTCACGAGGTTGTCTTCATAGGGCTCGCCGGTGACAGGGTTGATTTCGCCGTGTCCAGGGTTCGTATTCTGGCCGAGCGGATTGTTACCCCATGCTTTGGGTGAAAGATTGAGGACCTCTGGCAGCGTTTCGCCGGTCCATGGGAAAGGCGTGGCGCTTCCGTCGTATTCTGGCGAGAGGACTTGATTCAACCAGGCGACATAGGAGAACGTCGCGATCCAGTCCTCAGTGTCCTGCGGGCTCTCGCCGAGCATCGGCGGCGGGCCGGGGTCAAGATAAACGCCTGGCTTGTCCGGGGTCTTGTGCACTTCTTTGAGCGCAAAGGGTTTCACGAATCCCCAATGTGGTCCAACGAAGGGGACGGTATTGCCAGATAGAACGTTGCCGCCTTGGTCAATTTGCACATTGAGCCAGATCTCCTGCCAGTTGTTGGGGAAGGCGGCTCCGTTTGGATTCCCGGGTTCTTCCATGATCATTGCGTCCGCCATCGGTGAGTATGGTGGATACGCATAGTTGAGACCCTGGTTTGAGCCGTCGAGGTAGCCCTGCGCAATGATCATGGCTGCACAGCGGTTGCCGACGGCGCGCGGCGAATCGCCCGAAAGTGTCCAATCATCCGGGTCATAGCCAAGGTCGAGCATCTGGTCGCGAATGGCTTGCAACGTGATGGCCGTGCCGGGAGAGTGTTGGAAGCGGTTCTCAAGGACGCGATACGCGGCATAGCTGATGGCTTCCTCGCGTGCCGCCTGGACGTCGACAGCCGTCTGCTTCTCGCTTGCGAACACGCCGATGGCGTGCTCGTCGTAGACCGCCCACGCATCGAACATCGCTGCAGAAACGTGGTACAGGTTCCGCGAGTGAACAGGCGGGCGGGCCGAGTCGCGCCGAATGGCCCCCAGCAGCTGCTCATTCCAGATGCGCGCAATGGACCATTCGTTTTCACCCGCCAGAGCAGTTGCCGGCGCGAAAAGGGAAGTGGACGCTGCGCAAAGAACAAGTCCGAATGCCAACCGGCGAAGTGAAACCCGCCGGCGCACCTCATGCGATCTCTTCAACATCATGGTCATGTGACCGTCCTCCTCTGGCGCTGTGCGCCAGCACAATGGCTCCGCCTGCGAGGGGCAAGTCGCGAATACGGAGACTGATAAGCCACCGCTCCACTCTTCTCCTTCCCACCGCGTGGTGGCCATAGCGCACTGGGACTAAGCCCAATTTACCCGATACGTCAAAAAATCCAACCCCAATTCCTATTTTTTTTGAAACCGTCCTTGCCATGCGGTAGTTTCGATGTGGAGTACCGCCCACAACGCGGCTTTCGAGCCGATCTATACTGAAGTCCGGCGGACGACCCTGACGATATGGAATGCTCGGTTGCTCTCCGTCATGAACACGGGCCAGAATCTCACCAATGTCCGAAGCACCGCTACAGTCACTTTTGCATCCGGCCGTGGAGGAATCACGGTTTTCGGCTGCCGAAACGTCCCGCCGCCGGTTTTTGGCTCTGGGGCTTTCAGCCATGGCCGGAGCTGCTGGGGCAGGGCTGTTGATGAGCGGCTGCGCAACCGCGGGACGAGCATCTGTTGCACGAGCGATGCCCGGTCCTGCCTGGAAGCCATTGCCAGCTGGTGGGGCGTCTTTGCCCGTATCTGCATCGATTCCCGCGCCTGCTCGGCCTCCTCATGCATTGCCGGGGCTCATTTCGCGGTCGCGCTGGACATCGGCCCCGCCACATCTGCCGATCATTGAGCCCATGAGCGCGGTCAGGGCTATTACGGTCCATCACGACGGCATGAATCCGTTCTTCGACGTGACGGAGTCGTCGTCAGCTGGCCGTCTTGAAGCGATCCGCCGAGCGCATCGCGAGCGGCGCGGCTGGGGCGACATTGGATATAACTACGCCATCGACCGGGCCGGCCGCGTCTTCGAATGCCGATCTGTCGAGTATCAAGGGGCGCATGTCAGGAACCACAACGAGGGCAACATCGGCGTTCTCGTCATGGGCAATTTCGATCAGCAGTCGCCAACGCAGGCGCAGCTCGATGCACTTCGCGACCATGTCTCTCAGTTGATGCGGCAACATGGCGTCCACTCATCGCGCATCCGAACTCATCGCGAATGGGAGACGGCGGTGACGGCCTGTCCCGGCGGGGAGCTGCAACAGCACATGAATGCGATGCGCAGCCGCCGCATGTTCGGGTAGGGCGGCGATCGGCAATCGGCAATCGGCTTTTGGCCTGCGGCTGCCCAGCCAATAGCCAAGAGCCAAGAACGAATAGCCAACAGCCACTAGCCGACAGTCAAAGTCAGATAGCCAGCGGCCCAGAACCCTCTATCATCGGGCATGATCACCACCACGCCCTCACCTGTCGATATTGAATCGGCCGTTACGCTCTCTCGCAATACCAATCAGGCGTTCGGCATCGGCAAGCTCGCTGTTGACTTCATGGCGGGCCGGATCGGCGAGCCAGACCCGCTGGTTCTCGACCGCACGATGCTGTTCTACACAGACAGCGTGCTATGCGGCCTCTCCGCCATCGCGCTGGGCACCAACGCTCCCAAGGTGCTGCGCGAAGAGGCGCTTGCATATGAACGTCCGGCTCAAACAGCTGGCGCAACGATGTTCGGCTCACGCTTAGCGGTCGCTCCCGAAAAGGCCATCGCTGCCAACGCCGCAGCCGTGCGCGAGTGGGATTCCAACGGCACGAACTTCGGCTACAACCCTCGACTCGGCCACACCGCAGGTGAGTTCGGTCACAATGACTATTACGCCGTCTGCATAGCCGCGGCCCAGGTGGCCGGTAAAGACGGCGCCTACGCGCTGCGCGGCATGGTGCTGCTCGATGAAATCCGCGGCCGGCTTGCGGAAGTCTTCTCACTCAAGATGTACAAGATCGATCAC
>CAZFZT010000046.1:0-25742 GCA_964523675.1 uncultured Isosphaeraceae bacterium | reverse complement strand
GGGCAACGCCTGACGTCCTTCTCTGCCGCTTCTCTTCTGCAGCATCGCCCCTTTGGAATCTGCGCCGCGGCTCCTTGCCGAATCAAACGCCATACCCCAGACGATCAACATGCCACGTCAGACCTATTTCGCCAATGCCGCCACCGCTCCTGAGAAGAAGTGGCACGTCATCGATGCTCAGGGCAAGGTGCTTGGCCGCCTCGCCACTGAGATTGCCACGATCCTCATGGGCAAGCATCGGCCAGAGTACACGCCGCACGTCGATTGCGGAGACTACGTCATCGTTACGAACGCTGAAGGTGTAGTGATGACCGGCCGCAAACTCGAGCACAAGGTGAAGCAGCGATTCAGTTACTATCCCGGCGGACTGAGGCAGGAGACCTATGGCCGGGTCATGGAGAAGCATCCTGAACGAATCGTCGAAGAGGCGGTGACGCGGATGTTGCCAAAGAATCGCCTCGGCCGCCAGATGGCGAAGAAGCTGAAAGTGTATCGCGGGTCAGAGCATCCTCATGCCGCGCAGCAGCCCGAGCCGCTTGAGGTCTGACAAACTATGGAAACGCTCGTTGGGCGGAGTCCCATGAGCTTGAAGTCCTTCACAGATACGTTCCAAAAAGGGGCCGCACGACAAGCAGTCAAAGCGGCTTACGAACACCATGAGCGAAACGACCAACACCGATATTGCGACAGAAGCCCCCGTGAGCACGCCGGCCGCCGAGCCGGCTGCATCGCCGCAACCGCTGAGTTCTCCCACTGCCGGCAACTGGTGGTGGGGTACAGGGCGACGCAAGACCGCTGTGGCACGGGTCCGGGTGCGACCCGGCAGCGGTGAGTTCATCGTCAACAAGAAACCGATGAGCGAGTTCTTCAAGGAAGAGCGCGATCGCAATGACATTCAGAACGTCCTGAAGACCACCAACACCGTTGGCAAGGTAGATGTGCATGTCAATGTCCATGGAGGCGGCTTCACCGGTCAGGCAGGTGCGATCGTGCTCGGCCTTGCCCGCGCGATTCGCCGGTATGACCAAACTCTTGAGCCGACGCTGCGTGACAACGCGTTCCTAACGCGCGACCCCCGCAAGGTCGAACGCAAGAAGTACGGCCAGCCAGGTGCCCGCAAGCGCTTCCAGTTCTCGAAGCGTTAAGCGTCGCAAAGGTCGACAAGAGATCAAACGAGATCCAACAGCCCGGCCGATCATCGCTCGGCCGGGCTGTTCTTCTCACTGTGCATCGCGGCCAGAAGTTGGCGTTCGATCGCGGTCAAGCGCCGTGCAATCGTGGCCGGCCTTGCTCCCGTGCGCTGCGCAAGCTCCGCGATTGTGCATGGCGCGCAACCTGTCCAGCCGTAGCGAAGCGCCAGCAGCTCCTGCGCAGGTGCATCGAGCGTCGCGAGGTGCGTCTTCAGGCGCTCTCGGCTGTTGAGAAACGTCTCCCACGGCGCGACGGCCCGGAAGAGATCGACAACAGCGATCTGCGCATCATGCCGAGCCGCGGCACGTCCCGGCTTCTCCAGAAGGCGATCATCCCGTGCCAGCGCTCGATCGGTGCTGTAAGCGGTCACCCTCGCCAGCTGTTGATCCTTGGAGGGATCAAGTGTTTCGATGACGCTGCCCACGATCTGCACGGCCGTGCGAATTGCCGCAATCACACGGTCGGCGGGCTGCTCGCGCAGTGGACGGTGCAGATTCTGTTCCACGCGGCTGAGCGCGGTTTTGACTCCAATGCAGAGCAGTCGCCGCTTGAGTCGCGACGCCCACCGAAGGTCCGTTTCGACTCGGTCGAGGTCAGATGTCCGGGGCCAGTCGTCAAAGCGGTGCATCCCGGCCACAGCGCGGCGCTTGAGAAAGTTGTAGGCCGCGAGCAAGCCGACTTCCGTTTCAGGCGCCTCATGATACTCATGTGCAGCATCAATGAAGGCGAGCGCATCATCATTCGGCAGAGTCCGATCCAGTCCTTCGCGCACAGCCGGCACCGACAAAATGACCTGGGCAGCATCATCTCGTGAGAAGGTGGGCAGCTTGACATACGACAGATTCAGATTACATAGCAACTGGCCACGCCGGCGGTTGATGGCGCGATGGATGGTCGTCGTGGTTCGGCCGAAGCGATCCGCCATCACCGCAACCGGTACGCCCCAAGCCCATGCGCGGTGGAGCAGGCGGCTGTCTCGCTCCGTCAACGGCCCACGCTCGGCGAAGATGGGATCATCGCTGCTGCGGTCATGCTTGCGCAGCATCAGGCGCACTGTTTCGTGGGCGCGGTTGTGTTTGGTGGCGAGTTTGCGGGCGACCACATTCAACGACAGCTTCCGCATGTGGCGCATATCGCGAGCTTCACCAATGATCTTCTCTGCCACCGAGTTGTCGATTCTGCTGAACGCGCTCGCCTGCTTCACGGTCTCCTTATGCCCGTTGATGAATCGAGCCAGTGCATCCTCAAAGCATGAGAGCCGCTTGTCATTCGCGCTGAACTGAACGTAATGACAGATGAGGCCGCGCCTCCGGTAGCGCTGGACGGTCTTCAGCGAAACGTTCAAACGCTGCGCGACTTCCTCGAGCGGCACAGCTTGACGTGAACGGTACCCCGCAGGCAATTGCAGTTCGTCGCTCAGGTGCTGAATGAAGTTAACAAGATCGCCGAGCAGGGCGTCACCGACCAGCACGGCAGGGTTCTCCATCCGCTGCGGGCGGTAGCCCGTGATGCGGAAGATGACGAAATCTTCCGGGTAGAGTTGGTCGGGATCGATCTCGGAGGCAAGCAGTTCAGCAGCATCCATTTGCTTCGCGCGCGTCTCGGCCGGGGCGAAGCGCAGTTGGCGCGTGAGTTCAGCGATGGATGCGATGGTGAAACGTGCGATACGCGGCATGAGTCGAGCCGTCGTGGTGCAGGCAGCTGTCAGTGCTGGTCACGGGGATCGAGAACCACTAAGGGGCGGGCGCGTTCAATGATTCCCAGAGCCGCCGCCTTCTGGAAGAAGAGTTCCATCGCCTGGCGCTGTCGGTCGCCAAACGTGTACACCAGTCGCTGCTTGAGGTACTCACTTGCAAGATCAGCCGGCCAGTTGCGTGGTCGTGCGCGACGTTCGACGATGAGGTCGAGCCGCTCGCAGTTGTAGCGGCGCTGCCGGTCAAGAACCGACATGGCTATGCGCAGCCGGTGGACATCGGCGCCCGCCCTTGCCATCCAAGCTGCAAAGACGAACGGTAAGCCGGTGAGTTCCCGCCACACGGCGCCCAAATCGAGTTGATGTGGATACCGTACCGCCGGAGGCGAGTCAGTGACGACCTTGTCGCCTATCAAAAGCATCGACTCCGGCCAGTCGAGCGGCCGATTGTTGGCGACGTGTTCGCGCGCGTTGTAGTCGATCAATTCGGGTTCGATGCCGTGAAGCTCTTTCAAAAGTATCCGAAGGAGCGCCACGGAACTGTGGCTGTCAGTGTCACAGTGAACCCTGGTAATCTCGCCCACGGGAACGGCCGAGTAGAGCCGGACAGTGAGCGTCGGGCCATCACAGCCGAGAGCACCTGCTGGAAGGACGATCAGCGGCTCAGGAGACCGCTGGTAGTCGATCGACGAGCAAAGAGCCGCCTCAACCTCGCCGCCCAGGAGTTGGTCGATGAGGCGGCTTGGGACGGAGTGGCGCAAGCAGAGATCGCTCAGGTGCTCGAGGCCGTCAATGAGGGGCAGGGTGTTGACAAAGCTCACGACCCCCAGGCGAATGGGGGCAGTAGCGTCCGGTTGGGGGCGCAGAGGGGCAGTGGTGGTTGTGGCGGACATATCAAGCGTATGGTAAGTGCGAGAGCCGCCCCGAGGGGGGCGTCCGATTCGATTCGGGGAGGTCGCGGGTTTTCAACGAAGGGCTGTGAGAGGTTGCCATCGAAGGAGGCCGCCGCTACACTATGCGGCTCGATATTTCTGGAGTTTCCGCTTCCCATGCCAACGCTGAACCAACTCGTCCGCAATCCCCGCCGCTCACCCAAAGCCAAGAGTAAGGTGCGCGATCTTGATGCATGCCCGCAGAAGCGAGGCGTCTGCCTTCAAGTCCGTACCGTCACGCCGAAGAAGCCGAACTCCGCGCTCCGCAAGGTTGCCCGTGTTCGGCTCTCGAATGGGAAGGAAGTGACTGCATACATTGGCGGAGAAGGGCACAACCTGCAGGAGCACTCCATCGTGCTCGTCCGTGGCGGAAGAGTGCGCGATCTTCCCGGCGTGCGCTATCACGTTGTGCGCGGCTCGCTTGATACGCTCGGCGTTGACGGCCGGCAGCAGGGGCGCTCGAAGTACGGAGCGAAGCGCAAGAAGTAAGACATCCTCCCCGGTTCGCCGGGGACAGCCCTGCGGGTCATTCGTTCGAAGCGGGCCCGCACGCGGCAATAGGCAAGTAATCGCGACACTTCGCCTCTCGTATCGTCAAGTCGCGGTGAACAGACAATCCGCCGGTCACCGCCGGTGGATAGATGAGCCAGAAGGAGGCCACTCATGGCTGGACGTATCACGAAGTCCGAAGAGCAACTTCGGCCCGACCCGAGGTTTAACGACAAGGTTCTCGCCAAGTTCATTAACTGCATCATGCTTGATGGCAAGAAGGCCGTTGCGCAGCGCGTGATGTACGATGCGATGGACCAAATTCAGAAGCGCATTGAGAAGGAGAAGGCCGAAGGAATGCCCGGCACTGCGATCGAGGTTTTCCTCAAGGCGATTGAGAACGTCAAGCCAGATGTTGAAGTTCGCTCGAAGCGCGTCGGGGGCGCCAACTACCAGGTTCCGATGCAAGTCAACGCAAGGCGGCGGCAGTCGCTGGCGTTCCGCTGGATCATTACTGCCTGCCGTGACGAGAGCGGCAAGCCGATGGGGAATCGCCTGGCGCGAGAGTTGTACGACGCCGCAAAGGGTGAAGGCAAGGCCATGACCGTGCGCGAGAACACCCACCGCATGGCTGAGGCCAATAAGGCATTCGCGCACTTCGCGTGGTAAGAACCTGATACCGCGGTTCCGAGCCATCGGCAGCCAGGAAGCTGCCCTCAACACCTGCACAAGAACTCCCTATCATGCCCCTCATGATCGGGAGTTTTTCATGGCGCCTCATGACCTTTGCGGCGGCGCTCGCACTTGCCGCAGGCGATGCCGCGCGTGCGGATTTGGATCCGCCAAGACGCTCATCGCTCAGCGCACTTCGCGATCTGGTGAGCCAGTTGACCGACGAAGCCCGCGACGCAAAGCGTGATGGATTTCTGCGGCATGAGGTTCCGAATGCTGCCTCACGGTGTGCGAGGACAATCGGCAGCCACGAGGTTTCACAGGCGCTTGTCGAACCGCAGCATCGTGACGGCTTCATTGATGCGTACATTCGGTGGCAATTGACGAGCTTCGATGCGCCGCTTCCTGAGATGAGCGACCGGCAGTTCGCGAGGTTTCTCGATCAATTGCCCGCGATGGCAGAGAATCCGCGCGGTTCGGAGGAGGTCATCGATCTCTTCAACCGCGCTGCTGATGCCGGGACTCTGTCAAACAACGACCTTGCACAGCTGCGCGAGGTGAATCGAGAACTTGATCGAAGGACGCAGGCGGCAGAGTTGATGAACCGACCTGCAACTGAACTGCGCGCATGGGTGAGGGAGCGGAGCGGCGCTGCGGGGATGCGGCCGCTGCTTCTGTTGCTTGAGAGCTGCGCAGCGCACATCCGAGCCGCGTGGATGCCGTCGCACATCAAGAGGCAGATCAGCGAATCGATGAGCGAGAGCGCTCGTGATCAGACGATTGCCGCGCGGGAACGGGCAGCGATCGGGCAGTTCGCGCAGCGCTTGGCAGGGCTGCGCCGGCGACTGGTTCATGAGGTGACGTTCATGGCCGATGGCTCGGTGCGTGTGACGTTTTCAACAGCGGCCGTGACGCAGCGCGATGTCGAAAACTGGAATGAACGTCTGGCGGGGGAGCAGTAGCTTCTCGCAGTAAACATGAAAGGCCGCAGGCGCTGATGATGGGAAGAGACAAACCCAACCTCGAGCGGTACCACCGGCAAATGCTTCTGCCGGGCATTGGCCGAGAAGGACAGGAGCGGCTGCAATCTGCTCATGCGCTACTGGTCGGCTGCGGGGCGCTCGGCACAGTCATTGCCGATGCGCTTGTCCGGGCCGGGGTCGGGGAGATCACGATCGTGGACCGCGATGTCGTTGAAATGACGAACCTGCAGCGGCAGATTCTGTTTGATGAAGACGATGTACAAAGCGAGCGGCCGAAAGCCGAGGCGGCACGGCTGCGTCTCGAGCGTATCAACAGCGATGTAACGATCCACGCGCATGTGGAGGATTTCACCGCGCGCAATGCCGAGCGGCTTCTTCAAGGCGCAAACATCATCCTTGACGGACTTGATAACTTTGAGACGCGGTATCTGCTCAACGACCTCGCGGTGAAGCATGCGATGCCGTACATCTATGGCGGTGCGGTCGGCACTACCGGAATGTCAATGGCAGTTGTGGACGGCGGGCCGTGCATGCGCTGCGTGTTCCCTGACGCACCGCCCGCCGGCTCCTCGCCTACGTGTGATACGGCGGGTGTCCTGGGATCAGCGGTGGCGACGATCGCATCTCATCAGGCAGCGCAAGCGATCAAAGCGCTTACGAACAACTGGGACGCCCTGGATCGCTCGCTCCTTTCACTTGATATGTGGAGTAACGAACTGCGACGGTTTGACATCGCCGGCTCAAAGAATCCACAATGTCCGTGTTGCGGACTGCATCGCTTTGAGTTTCTTGAGCGCCGGTCAGGCGATGGGGCTGCAACGCTCTGCGGGCGCAACGCCGTTCAGATCACGCCGAGAGGGGACGCCGCCGACGGGCTTGATTTTGTTGTGCTTGCTGAACGGCTCAACGCCCACGGGGAATTCAGATTCGATGAATCGATATTGCGAGGCGATTTCCGTGAGGAGCGCGGGACAAACGGCGAGCCGATTTCATTGCTCCTGTTCAGAGATGGCCGCGCAATTGTGCGAGGCACCGACGCGCCAGAGCGGGCGAGGTCGATCTATGCCCGCTTCGTTGGGCTTTGACCTCGGCCGTCGCACAGATGCGCCGGCAAGATCATTTCCTCCTGCACATGCGGTGCGGCTAGAGCAGGTCCGATTCAAGCGCATCGGCGAGGGGAGCGGGGACGTTCCGTCCGCGCCCTGTTTCTTGCAGGCGGAATACCCGTGCTCCGCGATACACACGGATTCATGCCGTTCTAGTTTCGACGGCCGCTGACCTCGACCTCGCACAGGCCCATGGTGATGTCGCCGAGCATAAAGCCGCGGATGGTCACACCCTCGGTGACGCGGAAGATAATGCGCAGCCGGTCGCCACTACCTTGCGCGAGTACGGGAAACTCAGCAAGCGTGGGCATGTAACGCGACGGCTCGATCTGGATGCTGTTGCCTGAACGACTCTCGAGGATGTAGCCGATGGGCGAATACGCTTCGCCATTGTGATCAACCAATCGAATGCGGGCTGAATCCGGCACACGACGCCGAATCTCGGTATGGAAGATGTTGTGGAGATGGTCCCATTCGATCGTGAGCTGTACCACACGAGTGCCCGGCGGCTCAAGGATGCCACGAATCATCAGACTCATCGGCGGACGGTCGCCGCGCGAGCCGGCAAAGGTGTGCTGACCGCTGACAATCAAGTTGCCATCCTCATGGATCTTGAGCGTGCCGAGCGGCTGATTGGTGCTCGCAACAATCGGGCGGATATCGTTCGTGACCTGCACGTGTTCGTCGATGGCCGACGCGGTGCCGAGCACGACGCGCTCGATCTCGAAGATTTCATCGCCGGGCAGGACAAGTCCTTCCTTTGCAGGCGGCAGCGCGAATCGGGTGCCTCTGATCTGAATGTACTTGGGCTGATGTCGGGCATCGGGCAAGCGGAACTCGATCACCGCCAATGCACGCTCCTGACCGGGAATGGAAGTGATGTATGACGAGATCGTGTTGAAGAGAAATCTGCGTCGCTGGCCGCCACTGTCACGCGTCTGCTGTTGCCACGCATCGGGATGCACAGCCACAGCGCGATCACTGCCACTGGCCGTGGCGATCAAACGGACCTGTGAGCGCGACAACGTGAGCTGTTCGCCCCAGTCGCGGGCAATCGCACTGAACTCAACTTCAACAGCGCAGCGGTTAGACTCGGGATCGATGGTCAAGCCGCGGATGTTCACGGCCTCCGGCGCCATCGAAAGCTTTCCTTTGCCTTGCTCCAAGCTATCCCGAAGCAGACTCGCCTGCTTATAGATCTCGGGATTCTCCTTGGCTAGTGCGCTATCCGTGAATGTCGGGTGAAGCGATCCGACGCTGAGATATTCATAGAAGCCGCCGGTCCAGCGATGCACTGGAACGAACAGCGTCGGGCCAAGATATTCCACCTGGCCGGTGCGCTGCGTGCGGCCATAGCCGGCGTACCCCATGACCTCCTGGTGCGACTGGATCATCCCCGCCCCGATCATGTAGATGCCCATCGTGAGAATGCCGGCCGCGGCTCCAATCGGAGCACCGAAGGCATAGCTCGCCCACAGCGGCACGTTGACGTTTGCATGGACGACCTTATCTGCCGTAATGCGAAAGATGGCCAGAAAGAGCACGAACAGGCCCACCAGCGTCACCCCCCACGCATAATCATCGAACCACGTTCCCCGAAGCAACAGCCGGACAGTAATCACTTCATACAAAGCCAGTGCAACGGCTCCAGCGGCAATCACACAAAGCAGGTGAAGCATGGCGCTAAAGAGCCCCTGGTTCGCCCACCAGTACGCGATCAGGGCGATGATGAGGATAATGATGCCGTTAAACGCGATGGTCATGGTCTGGAACTTTCGATTCGATCGGAACTGACGCTACTGCGATCTGGTCAACGTGCTGCACCGTTCTGGCTAACCGACGGGAGTCGGATTCTCCTTCGTTTCGCTGGCAGCGGCTTTCTTTTGGGCGGGCTTCTTGCCGGTGATGCGCAGAAGTTCATCGACAGAGGTCTCCCCTGCGACGACCTTCGTCAGGGCCGCCTGCGACAGGTAGATCATCTTGTTGCGCCGTGCATGATCGAACGCTCCTTTCAGATCACCTGCAATGAGAAGCGATCGCATTTCGTCATCAAGGACCATGACTTCGAACGCAGCAGTCTGACCGAGGTAGCCGATGCCATTGCAGACCGGGCACGGCTCGACCTTGTTCTTGACCTGCACCTGGCCGCTCTTCCGATAGAGCTGGTTCACCTTGATGCCTTGAATTCCCAGTTTGGAAAGGAAATCGGGCGTCGGCGTGAAGGCCTGTCGGCAGTTCGGGCAGAGCGTGCGCATCAGCCGCTGATTCACGACGGCGCGAAGCGGCTTGATCGCTCGCTTTGGATCGTTGACGAGCTTCATCCACTTCTGAATCTGCTCCAACACCGTGCCGGCCCGCTGCGGAACGTAGATGAGCGGTCCGTCCATGCCCGGATCGGTGGCCACGCGCGCCGACTCCACGTCAAGTTCATCGACCATGACGATGTCCGGATCGCGTCGAAGCATCGATTGGAGGTTCGTCGCGTAATCAATATCAGGATTGTGTATGTCGAAGCGCACCTGATCGACGCCATCGAGCCGCACCTGAATGTCCCGCTCAAGCGACTTGATGTTCGACGTGTAGGCATCGTGGCGATTGAGGAATGCATACATCGAGGTTGAAAGCCCGTGGCCGGCGGGGGCGCCGATGAGCACAATGCCGTGGCGATTCGCCGGTTGCATAAGCGGCTGAAGCGCTTCGACCTGCGGCGCAAGCAGGCCAAGGCCGTCGAAAGGTTTGGAAAGCCGCTCTGCTCTATCAAACTCCAGCCGCAGGACCTGCCCATTCGAGGAGCCGGCGGTGACCATATGAACCTGTGCGGACAGGTTCTCAGGCGGGCCGCTCTTCACGCGGAAGTCACCGGCCTGTTGCCGCCGCCGATCCTCCACGGCAAGACCTGTGATTCCCTTGAGAAAGTCAAACATCCGCATGGTCGGCTCGACCGGAAGCGCCGACTTCGGATACTGCACGCCGTCGATCGTTTGCACCACACGCGCCCCTTTGGGCGTCAGCGCAATATCCACGCGACTTGCGCGAGCTCGCAGCGCCGGGCCGATCACATCCTCGGCCAGCATGTGCGTCTCGTAAAGTGGCTCCTCCTTGAGCGGCGCCGTAACAGGTTTTTCCTTGGCGTCAATGAACTGGAGCGCGACCTCGCGCGATGCACGGGCCCGGCGGCGAGCTTCCATCTTCGACGAAAACGTTTCGCTCGTAATGTAGTACCGCTTGCTCTCCGGCACGCGGGCATTGCGATACTTCCAATAAGCGACGACAGGGCCGGCCAGGATCAAGAGACTCAGCGGCCACGCGATCCAGAAACTGAAGAAGCTGGGAATGAGATACACCGCCATCGCCGCAAAGAAAGCTCCAAGGTAGATGCCATTCCACATTTGCCATGGCAGGTGAAAGTACCGCGCATCCTTCTCCAGCTTGGTGGAGACGAGCCATGCCCATGCAATAAACGGGGCAAGAACGAGCGGAACTTTCCACCAGCCGAGAAGGAAGCCGGAGACCGCGGCGAAAATGAAGGTTGCTGTTGCCATGAAGTCGATGTGTCGGTGTTTCGTTGAGCCGCGACGCCTGACGGAATGTGCCGCCGCTGCATCGCACGAATTCTTTATGAAATGCCCTTGAGTCGCATCTTGAGTTCCTCGGGCTTCGGCGTCGCTTCCAGTGCCACGCGATGGTGAATGTATTCCTTCTCGACCAGTTCCACAAGTGAGCTCGTGAAGTCGATCATGCCTTCCTCGCGACTCTTCTTGATGATCTCAAGCAGTTCACCTTCCCGGCCTTCGAGAATGTATTTTTGAACAATCGGCGTATTGAGCAGAATCTCTAGGGCCGGTATCCGGGCAATGTTCTCATGAAGCGTCGGGAGGAGCTTCTGGTAAACGATTGCTCGAAGGTTGTACGCAAGCAGTTTGCTGATCTGCTCACGCTCGGCTTCGGGGAACAGGTCATAGATGCGGCCGAAGGTTTGCCATGCCGATGAAGCGTGAATGGTGCCGAAGACCAGGTGGCCAGTCTCGGCGGCGCGAATCGCCGCTTCGAACGTTTCATGGTCACGCATTTCGCCGACGAGCACGACGTCCGGATTCTCGCGGACAAGCGCCCGCAGCGCTTCGTTGAAGTTCAGCGTATCGATGCCGACTTCCCGCTGATTGATCGTCGCCTTATCGTCTTTAAAGATGTATTCGATCGGATCTTCGATCGTCACGATGTGAACGCGCTTGCGCTCGTTGATGTACTGGAGCATCGACGCGATCGAAGTGGACTTGCCCGAACCGGTGACCCCGGAGAAGAGAATCAAACCTGATGCGCTCATGGCGACATCGCCAAGAATCTGCGGCAGGTGAAGCGACTCGAACGTCTTGACATCCGAGGTGATGAGACGGGCGGCGAGCGAGGGCTTGCCGCGTGCCATGAAGATGTTCACACGGAAACGATTGTCATCGTCGTAGTCATATGCAAAGTCGAATTGGCCGTGCTTACGGAAGATGTCATACTGCCGATCGTCAAGCACATCGCGAGCAATCTGGAACATAAGCTGCGGCGTGCAGATGTCGGTCTGGAGCGACTTCAGCGAACCGCGCAATCGAATGCGCGGGGGGAGATCGACTTTCACGATGAGGTCGGACGCGCCGTATTTGATCGTGGCGGCAAGGTACTTCTCAAGGGTCTTCTGCCCTTCGCCCGGCGCAGTGCCCTTGTCATGATGCACCGGTGAAATCTCGTCTGCAGTGGGCTCTGCGGCGTGTGAAGTGGTTGTCGTCGTCATACAAACTCCAAAGCGATCAACGGCAGGTTCGTGCGGGTTCCGGCAATATTCAGCGAGTTCGTCGAGAACCGGACTGAGATACATTCGTGCGGATCGGGGCGGAGTTTCGCAGAAGGGCACCTCACTCCGAACCGCCAATGCACCGCCCGGAACCCGGTGCTCCGGCCGGGGCATGGGCAAAAGCAGCCGGAACCGAACTACAATAGCAGAATCAGGACGAAATCGGAAGCCGGGGTGTGGCGGCTCGATCGGCGTGGCGTCGCCCAATGTGATCAGCCACAACCGCCGGTGGCCGGCTGCGGCCGTATAATGCGGCCACTGCGCGTGTAGCTCAATTGGATAGAGCATCGGCCTTCGAAGCCGAGGGTTGCAGGTTCGAGTCCTGCCACGCGCGTTGCCCAGGTGCCCGCTCAGTCACGTCCGATGTTGGCCGAGCGAGGGACGGCGTCAGTGCTTCAGCCAGCGCACCTCCGGCAAGAGCTGTGTCAGGGAGCAGAATCGGCAGGGGGGGTAGGGCGCCTGAGCCGGGACTACAGGATCAGGGGCATCGCGCATAGGGATTCAGAATGAAGCGAATGCGGATGGCGAAGGTCTGATCATCCGTCAATTCCTCGATCGCTTCGCCTTCAGCCCGCCATTGATAAACGCTCGCTTCAATCGCAGCGTCAATGGACTTCTCACGCGACGTTTCAACGAACGATGCTTTGGTGGCCACGCCTCTGCCATCGAAATGAATCTCCATGAGCGGATTGCAGGGCGAGGCGGTGAGTCGTTGCATGATTGAGAACTTCGGTCGCTGGGGCTTAAGTTCCACGCCCTCGGCGGCGAGCGGCTTGCCGAGCCGCCAGTTGGCGTGCGTGACTTCGATTGTGGACGTTGCTTCAGTTTGCTTGTCCGCGGAATCGGCCGGCTCGCCCGGCGTGTTCGGTTGCTGTGGCGTCTTCTCTGAACGCGCTTGCGCAGGTTGCGGTGGCGAAGCTTCCGCGAGCTCCTCGTCGTGCTGCTGCACCATTGCGGAAGGAGGGCTTGACGCTGCAGGACGATCCGGATCAGTCGCTTCGCGCTGGCGACTCATCAGGCCGACGATCTCTAGAATCCGCGCAAGATCCGCAAGATCGACCTCCGGGAGAGGCAGCGACTCGATGGCTTCAGCCGGCTGAGCTGGCTGCGGCTGTGCCGCCATTGCAGCAGGATCAAGTTCGTTCGATTCCGGCTCTGAAATCGTCTCCGGCGCAGCGTCTGCGGTGGTGGGGAGTTGAGCGAGCTGCGCTGCGGTCACTTCGGTCTCGACGGGCTGGTCTTCAACCTCCGTCAGTAGCTCAGACTGAGGGTGCTGCTCCCCCAGCGATGGTTCGCTGCCAGTGGGCGCATCCGAGAAGGCCGCCTGCTCGACCTCTGCAAACTGCGCAAGGTGTTCCATGTACTCGTCATAGCCGATCCATGTGAGCGTCGAGGCACTGCTTTGCTCGATACCGAGCACTGGCTCGCGTTCTTCGGGTTCTTCTTGCTCGGGCCTGAGCGCTTCGGAACTGAAGTGCGCTTCGAGCTCGGGCATCTCAGCGCCATTTGTCATCACTGCGATGAGAAGAGGCACCACGACGAGGGTGTGAACAACCACTGAGGCAGCGATCGCCAGCACGAGTGAGCTGTCTCTGGTGACGCGGCGTTGCACAGCCAATTGTACGCGCTATCGGCCGGATTCCTTCTGGCTGACCAGACCGACCTTCAACCCTTCCTTAGCGAGCACATCCCAAATCTCTAGGAAGATCGGCAGGCGATCCAGATCGCCTTCCTGTTCCGCGCCGATCCACACTTCGGTGCGCGAGTCGGCTTCGATCGCAGCTCGCACGCGCGGCAGAATCTCCTCGATCGCGATCGGCTGGCGATCGATGTAAACGCTCCCATCCTGATCGATGCTGATCGCCACCACCGGAGCAGGATCGGCGGCATCAGCGGAGGCATACTCGCCCAGATTCATCGGCACCAACTCTGCCCGCACCATGAGCACCATGGCATATATGAAGAACGTAAGCAGCAGAAAGATCACATCGATCAGCGGCATGATCTCGATTCGCGCATCGTGTTCTGTGCGGCGAAGTTTCAGCATTGGCGTCCCGATTGTAAGCCGGTGGAGCCGTGTGCCGGCAGTTGGGACGGGTGAGCCGAGGCGCGGCTATGGCATGAGCGGGTTGATACGATGCAGCCGTGCGCCGTACCGCCCTGCGAATCATCACAGCGATCCAGCTCACCCGGTTGACGATGGCGTTCGGCGCCATCAGCGATGTGTGGTTCATCATTCTGCTTACACGAGCCGATCCACGATATGTTGAGATGCCCGTTGCGCAGATGCATCTAGCCGTTGCACTGCTGGCAGGTGGGGTGGTGGCTGCGGGGCTCTTTGCTTATGGCGCGTCACTGAATGACATCCTTGATATCAAGCACGATGCCGCGTTCAGCCCCGATCGGCCGCTGCCTGCTGGTCGCATCCGTCTGGGGCAAGCGGTGGTGCTGACAGTCGGCTCGCTTTTGGCTGCGCTTCTCGCAGCAGAGTCGTTTAGTACCCAGGGATTGTGGATTGCGATGCTCATCGCGGTGGCGCTGCTCTTTTACAATGCGGCGGGCAAGTTCATTCCGGCATTTGGCGCGGTTACGATCGGCTTGATCCATGCAGCGCACATGTTTGTGCCGAATCATCAACTTGCGTTCACCGTTCCGATCTGGATGATCATGACGCATGCCATGGCCATCGCGCTCACGGTGCATATCTGGGAGGAGAAGCGGCCACGGCTGAACAATCGCACGCTCATCGCGACCGGGATCGGTTGGGCGTTCTGGTCAATCATCATCCTGGGCGTGGGACAGCTCCGCGAGGGCGACCTCTGGCCCTACGAACTCTCGCCATTCATCGCGGTCTACCCGCTGCTCGCCGCGTTTGGCTTCATCCTGGTGGCGCGGCGCAAGACGCGCGGCGTGCCTGAACGGGTCGCAGCAGAGAAACTCAAACGCTACGGCGCCATGTGGCAGTGCCTGTTCGGCTCGGCCTGGCTGGCGGCATTGGGCCTCTGGCTACAGGCAGGATGGCTCCTGCTTTTCGCCATCACCGGCTTCCTGGGCATGACGCTCATCAAGGAAGTCACGGGGTACTCATCAAAGCCCGTCACGTATCGTGCGCAATAGATGATTGCCTGAGATGATGGCCACGAGCACCCCGTTCAAAAGACGAACGGCTCGGGGGAAGGGCTTCTCCTCCAAAGCCGTTCCGCACCCAAGCCGTTCAGCCACAAGATACTTCATCTTCGGCCGAATGCCAAGCCGTTCTTGCGCGTACACAGCAGTTTGCGTCGATCTTTTGTGAACTTGGGCAAGATGCGGCCATTTATAGGACGTATTGCGACGAACTTCGGGGACCGGGATCGGCATGTCCGAGAAAGGTGTTGCGATTTTGCAACATCTCTCTTGAGTCGCCACATTCGCCAGCCGATCTGATAACCCGGATGGCGGAGAAAACATCACGTGTCATTATTGTGGACGACGACCGCATCGTCGCCGATTCGATCGCAGAGTACCTGTGCGAACTGGGCTACGAGGCAGATTGCGCCAACACGGGCGAGCAGGCGATCGAAGCGATCGACGCTGCCGCGCGCGATGCCCTCAAGTCCCTTGGGCTGCCTTACACCGTCGCGGTGATCGATATGACGATGCCTGGGATGGGCGGTCTCGAACTCATCAAGCGCCTTCGGCGATCACATCCCGAGATCGTCCCGGTCGTGATTACCGGCTACGGCACAATCGAATCGGCGGTGAAATCCATTCGATACGGCGCGGTTGATTACCTCACCAAGCCGCTCGTTGATGAAGAACTGCGCATCGCAGTGGAGAAAGCCGTGCGCCAGCAGGCGCTCCTGGCGGAGAATTCGTCACTGCGCAAGCAACTCGACGGCAAATACGCGCTCGACAACATCATCGGCACTGACCCCCGCATGGGGCGGCTGTTTGAAACCATCCAGGCGGTTGCCCCAAGCAAGACCACCGTGCTGATGTCGGGCGAATCAGGCACGGGTAAGTCGCTCATCGCCAGAGCCATACATCGTAACTCACCGCGCAAGGATAAACCGTTCGTGGAGATATCCTGTGGGTCCATTCCGGAAACGCTGCTGGAGTCGGAACTGTTCGGCCATGTCAAAGGCGCGTTCACTGGCGCGCATGCGGACAAGGTCGGCCGCTTCCTCGCAGCGCATGGCGGCACGCTTTTTCTCGATGAAATCAACTCGGCCTCGCCGGGCATGCAACTCAAACTCTTGCGCGTCTTGCAGGAGAAAACGTTCGAGCCGGTCGGCTCCACGGAGCCGGTGGAAGTGGATGTTCGAGTCATCCTGGCCAGCAATCAATCGCTCGAAGAGCTCGTCGCACGCGGCGAGTTTCGGCAGGATCTTTACTACCGCATCAACGTCGTCATGATCGCACTCCCGCCGCTACGCGATCGGCTGAGCGACATTCCTGCACTTGCGCAACACTTTCTGAATCTGAAGTCCGCAGAAGCCGGGCGGCAGATCATCGGATTTACCGACGACACGCTCGCAGCATTGCGTGAGTACCTTTGGCCGGGCAACGTGCGTGAACTCGAGAATGTCGTCGAGCGCGCGGTCGTGCTGACGCGGAACACCCGCATCACGCTTGAAGACCTGCCGCCGCATGTTGCTCAACCCTCACAAAGTGGATTCCAGCCCGGTGTTGGCGGTCATTCCTTCATGTTCAAGGGCCAGACCGCGCCAGAGCCCTGGCAGCCGATTCCGCTTCGCGTTGCGCTTGAGGAACCCGAAAAGCAGATCATCCTTGCGGCTCTCGAAGCCAATCATTGGAATCGGCAGAAGACGGCTGAGCAACTTGATATCAATCGCACGACGCTTTACAAGAAGATCAAACAGTACGGCTTGGAAGAGTATGCACGGACCGGCTGAGCCAGGCGTTCGCTCGCTACGATGCGCTCAGCCATGCGAGTTCTCTGCGCTCCGGACAGCTTCAAAGAATCGATATCAGCCACACAAGCTGCGGCAGCATTGGCGCAAGGAGTGCGCCAGGCAGCGCCGGGGGTTGTTGTTGATCTGTGCCCGATCGGCGATGGCGGCGAGGGTACCGTGGACGCCATCCTCGCAGCGGCGGGCGGGGTATTGCACCGAGTTCGCGTGACAGGTCCACTCGGCCGGTCAGTTGAAGCTTCGTTTGGTCTGATCAATGACGCTCGAACGGGCGTCGTTGAACTGGCCCAGGCATCGGGTCTGTCGCTTGTACCGCGAGAGATGCGTGATCCAACCCGCACGACAACGTATGGAACGGGCGAGTTGATTCAACATGCATCTGCACATGGCTGTCAGGAGGTCGTCGTCTTTCTTGGTGGAAGCGCCACTGTGGATGGCGGGGCCGGCATAGCGCAGGCGCTTGGGGCTGTCTTTCTTGATGAAGCAGGCGCAGTAATGCGTGAGGCATTGACTGGAGGGCAGCTGAGGAAGGTCTCGAAAGTCATTGCGCCGGACGTAACGCAGTTTCCGAAGATTCGCATGGCTTGCGATGTTACGAACCCGCTTTGCGGCCCGGACGGCGCAGCTGCGGTGTACGGGCCGCAGAAGGGCGCGACTGCGGAGCAGGTGCGGTTGCTTGATAGCGCGCTCAAGCATCTGGCGCGGCTACTGAACGCAGACACAGCGACGCCTGGCTTTGGCGCAGCTGGTGGCGCCGCTTTGACGCCGGTCATGCTGCTGGGCGCGACCATGGAGCGCGGCATTGAACTTGTCTTTCACATCCTGAACTTCGAAGATCGCTGCCGGCACGTCGACCTCGTGATCACGGGCGAAGGATCACTCGATGCTCAGTCGCTCAACGGCAAGGCCACGGTCAGTGTTGCGAAAATGGCTGCAAAGTGGGGTGTGCCGACCATCGCAATCGTCGGCAGGGCGGGTGAGGGCGTGGAGCGATGCGTCGGGCCCGGTCTCCTCGGTTCATACTTGAGTTTGGTGGATCGCTTTGGCGAGGCGGCTTCGCTCGGCGACACTGCCGCGTGCATTACCGCTGCTGCGCAAGAGGTTGTGAAACGCTGCTAGACCGGCATATCGGCATTACCCCTGCATCGCGAGAAGACTCACAACTGCCTGCTATACTGCCGCATTCGCCGCACAGAGCGGCCTTGGAGATTCATTCACCGCAAGTTCCATTTGGAGGTTTCGATGTCCGCACAGCCGATCACGATGACGCCGCAGGGTCTTCAGGTTCCCGATCAGCCGATCATTCCGTTCATCGAAGGCGATGGCACCGGGCCGGACATCTGGAACGCGTCCGTCAAGGTCTTTGACGCGGCCGTCGAAAAGGCGTACGGCGGCGGTTCCGGGGGGCGGAAGATTCACTGGCACGAAGTCCTCGCCGGCGAGAAGGCGTTCAACAAGACAAAGAACTGGTTGCCCGATCAAACGCTGGAAGACTTCCGCAAGTATCTCGTCGGCATCAAGGGCCCGCTCACCACCCCAGTCGGCGGCGGTATTCGCTCGCTCAACGTCGCGCTGCGCCAGATCCTCGATCTCTACACCTGCCTCAGGCCTGTGCGCTGGTTTGAAGGCGTGCCTTCGCCCGTCAAGCGGCCGCAGGACACGGACATGGTCATCTTCCGCGAGAACTCGGAGGACATCTACGCCGGCATCGAGTTCGAGAACGGCAAGGAAGACACCAAGAAGTTCAAGGAGCTCTTCAAGCAGCACTTCCCTGAGCTGCACAAGAAGATTCGCTTTCCCGACACAGCCGGCATCGGTATCAAGCCCGTCTCGCAGGAAGGCACCGAGCGAATCGTCAAGGGCGCGATCAACTACGCCATTCGCTACGGCCGCAGGTCCGTGACGATTGTCCACAAGGGAAACATCATGAAGTTCACCGAAGGCGCGTTCTGCGACTGGGGCTACCAGGTGGCAAAGCAGCTCTTCGGCGCGGAAGACCTTGACGGCGGCCCTTGGCAAATCATCAAGGCCGGCACGAAGATCAAGCCCGACGCGGCCCTCGCTTCGTTCGACCTGCCCGACACCATTCCGCACGACATCATCATCAAGGATGTCATCGCAGATGCCTTCCTTCAGCAGATCCTCACCCGGCCGAAGGAGTACGACGTCATCGCCACGATGAACCTCAACGGCGACTACATCTCCGACGCTCTCGCTGCGTGCGTCGGCGGCATCGGCATCGCTCCCGGTGCGAACATCAACTACGACACCGGCCACGCCATCTTCGAAGCCACGCACGGCACCGCGCCCAAGTACGCAGGCAAGGACCAGGTCAACCCCGGCTCCGTCATTCTCTCCGGCGAAATGATGTTCCGCTTCCTCGGCTGGAACGAAGCGGCTGATCTCATCATCGCCGGCATCGAAGGCGCGATCGCAGCCAAGACCGTCACCTATGACTTCGAGCGCATGATGGAAGGCGCCACGAAGCTCAAGTGCAGCGAGTTCGGCGACGCGATCATCAAGCACATGGGTGCCTCGTCAGGAGCAAAGAAGCCCGCGATGGCGGGAGCGTGATGGAAAGCGTTGACACATGAAGCAGCGCGTCTATCTCGATACCTCGGTGATCAGCGCGCTTGACGACATGCGCTGGCCCGAACGGGCCGAGTTGACGCGCTCCTTCTGGGCGAATCGTGAGATGTACGAGGTGTCCACGTGTGAGGTCGCCCGTGAGGAAATCGAACGCACCAGCGATCCGCAACGGCTCGCTCAGATGCTCTTGCTCCTAGATGAGATCGTGGTCCACCCGCTGACGCCCGAAATGGATGATCTTGCGAATGAATTCGTTGTGGCAGGAGTGTTTCCCGGAAAGGTGTTAGACGATGCGCTACACGTTGCTGCGGCTGTGCTGACACGGAGTGAAATCCTCCTGTCGTGGAACTTCAAGCACCTGGTCAATCGACGTGGCCGTGCAGCAGTACATTCGATCGTATTGGCCCGTGGGTTGCCGCCTGTGGAGATCATCTCGCCACCTGAGCTATGATTCAGTGGTGAATTCATGCCACACGAGTATTTCGATTACACCACGGCCGCGCGCGAAGCGGGGATTACCGACGAGCAACTACAGTTGATCGAGCGATCGTTCCGCGCGGACTATCCAACTGACGATATGCTCTTTGAATTGCATGTCTTGCGCGTATGTCTTTCGGTGAAGTCGGGGCGCACCCCGCTCGATGCGCTCCTGCGTGAGATCCGCAGCGAACAGGCGTCGGCGGCGTGAGGATGGCACCGATGCGGCCCATTCTCCTGCTAACCATCGCATTGCTTTGCTCTGCAACCGTTGATCTTCAAGCCACCGCCCCAACGACAACCGGGCGCATCGTCTTCGTCTCTCACGACTTCGGCGAAGCGTGGGTGTATCGGCCGCGCACTGCGCGGGATCAGTCGGTCGATGCAATCTTCATCATCGCGCATGGCACGCCCGGCGAGAATGAGAAGGCAGCCGACACTGCGAAGAAGTTCATCGAACGCTGGACCGACTTCGCGGAAGAGCACAACCTCATTCTCATCGCGCCGGCGTTCGATCGGCCGCGCTACCGCGCTGCATACGGCGGCTATCGCGGCCTCTTCGGAAGGGACATCGGCGCGGACGAGTTCGTCGAACGCCTCGTCAGCGCAGAGCGCGACAACTTCACCATCACCGAGGACAAGTTGCTGCTTTACGGCCACTCCGCAGGCGGGCAGTTCGCCTGCCGATTCCTCATGATGCATCCCGATCGCGTCCAGGCAGTCATCCTCAGCGCGCCCGGCCGCTACGCCTTTCCAGATCCAGCCGCCCCCTGGCCGTACGGCATCGGCCGCTTCGATCGCATGCTCGTCTGGGAGAAGGACAGCTCAAAGATCAGCAAGCGCGAAGTTGTTGAAGCATTGCCTGCTGAGCAGATCACGCAAGCCGCAATGACACCGATTGCGGTCCTTGTCGGCGCGGATGATCTTGAAGCCCAGCCGAGCCGGCCTGCGCATGATGGCGCAACGCGCGTGGAACTTGCGCAGCAGTGGGTGCGCGACATGAAGAAAGTTGCGGTGTCGCAAGGCAAGCAGCCGCGCATCACATTGGAACTCATTCCCAACGTCGGCCACAACTCGGGCAGGTTGACGCCACACTGCCAGAAGGCGCTGCGCGAGCTGATGAAGCCGCGCGATGGTGCTCCCACAGGAAAAGAGGAACAACGCCTGTTGCCCACAGCGCGCTAAGCTGCCTGCAGAGCGCGATCACCGCCCCGGCTCGCTGCGCAGCAGATCGCGGATCTCCGTAAGCAACTGCTGATCGAGCGTCGGCGCGGGGGGCTTTGGTTCCGCCTTCGCCTCCTCCACCTGCTTGCGTTTGAGCGTGTTGATGGCCTTGACCAGCAGGAACACTGCGAACGCCACGATGATGAACGAAATCGCTGCGTTGATGAACAGGCCGTAATTGATCGACACCTCTGCGACCGCTTCGCTCGTTTCCGTGGCCGGGACCGCCTGGCGCAGCATGAGCTTCTGCTCCGAGAAGTCAATCCCGCCAAGAATCAGGCCCAGCGGCGGCATGAGCACGTCCGCCACCAGCGAGTTGACGATCTTACCGAACGCAGCTCCGATGATGATGCCCACGGCCATGTCCACCACGTTGCCGCGCACCGCAAACTCTTTGAACTCCTGAATGAAACCCATGAGATGCTCCTGTACAAATGAAAGTGGTCCGCCTCCTCACAAGCCAGACTTCCCAACAGCGGCATTGTCGCTTGCAACGGCCGCGTTGGCAATTCGTGCTACGATCCGCACCACATGGACACCGCGCACTTCGAAACCATCGAAGGGGATCTGCCCGCCGAAGTGAAGCACATCGACCGGGGGCTCCATGCGTACAACACTCGCGCTGCCGACCTCGCAGCGGTGGTGAACATTGCCTGTCTGGCGCGCGACAGCAAATCAAAAGAAGTCATCGGCGGCGCACTGGCCCGCCGCTGGGGCAGTTGCTGCGAACTTCAGCAGATATGGGTCGATGAGCGCAAGCGAAAGGCCGGCCTGGGCCGCCAGATCATGCACCGCATCGAGTCACATGCGAAATCGAACGGATGCACGCTTCTCTATTTGGACACGTTCTCGTTCCAATGCCCGGACTTCTACCAAAGGCTGGGCTACGAAGTCGTCTGCGAGTTCCAGGGGTTGCCGAACGGCGTTTCCAAGTACATCATGCAAAAACAACTGCGGGCCGAACCTGGTTGATTCGGCCCGCAGGGAAACTCGAACATTGGGGTCAGCTCACTCGCAGCACTCGCCGTGCGCGCTCTTGAACATGGCGAACTTCGCGCCGGTTGGGTCTTCGATGATCGAGAAGAAGCCGACGTTGGGAATGGGCGTGACGGGGACGCACACTTTGCCGCCGAGTTCCTCGGCCTGCTTGGTGCTGGCTTCGATGTCATCAACATTGATGTAGGACATCCAGTGCGGCGGCACGCCTTCGAAGCATTCGCCTTTCATCTCCATCACGCCGCCGATGCCGTTCTGGCTGTCTTTGGGCATGACGATGGTGTAGGTCAGATCGCCTTCCATGGGCATGTCGTGTGTGGTCCAGCCAAAGAGCTTCGTGTAGAAGGCGAGGGCTGACTTGGCATCGCGCGTCATGAGCTCGTTCCAACAGAACGTGCCGAGCGCGGGCGGGGCCTGGGTGGTGGCGGTGTCGGTTGCGGTCATTGGGTGTTCCTTTCCTCTATAGGGTTTGATGCGGCCCGGAGACGATGAGCATCATACAGGACGCAGGAAACGGGCGCGGCTGTCCGAAAGTGCGGTGAAGAGGGCCGACCCCGGGCAGGGCCGTCGCAGCGCTGGTGCTAGGCATCGTTGCGGTCATCGGCTCGATCTACGCCTTCATCTCGATCTCGTGCGGCGTGATTTCGATACTTCTCCACAAGAAGGTGAAGCGTCAGATCGTCGAGCGTGAAGTGTCGCCGTCATCCGAAAGTCTTGCGAAGGTGGGCATGTTCTGCGGCATTGTGGGAATCGTGCTCGGCGGGGTCGGCATCCTCTTCCTGCTGTTCCGCGCCAGCCTGGAGATCACGTTCTAGGTTCGGCATCGCTGGCGCACTATCATGGCGGTATGAGCGTCACGCAAGCAGATTCAGCCCAGCAATCACGCATCATCCGCGCCCCGCGCACCCTCGAAATGTCCTGCAAATCATGGCAGGCCGAGGCCGCGATGCGCATGCTGATGAACAACCTTGATCCGGAAGTGGCAGAGAAGCCCGATGAGTTGGTCGTCTATGGCGGCAGGGGACAGGCGGCGCGCAACTGGGAATGCTTCGATGCGATCATCAAATCGCTCAAGGCACTTGAACCGGATGAAACGCTGCTGGTGCAGTCGGGGAAGCCCGTGGGGATCGTGCGGACGACGGTTGATTCGCCGCGTGTCATCATTGCGAACTCGAACCTCGTGCCGCACTGGGCCACGCAGGAGCACTTTGATGAACTTGCGCGCAAGGGGCTGATCATGTACGGCCAGATGACGGCCGGCTCGTGGATCTACATCGGCACGCAGGGCATTCTTCAAGGAACGTACGAAACGTTCGCGGAGTGCGCGCGGCAGCACTTTGGCGGGAGCTTGAAAGGGACGTTGAACGTGACGGCCGGGTGCGGCGGCATGGGTGGTGCGCAACCGCTGGCAATCACGATGAACGAAGGCGTCTGCCTCATGGCGGAGATGTGCATCGAGCGGCTGGAGAAGCGCCTCAAGGACCGTTACCTCGACCGCATCGCCCCTGAAAGCGACCTCGATGCTGCGATTGATCGTGCGCTTCGGGCAAAGAAAACGGGCGAAGCGATTTCCATCGGCTGGCTCGGCAACGCCGTTGATCTACTCGAACGATTGATTGAGCGCGGCATCACGCCGGACACGCTGACGGATCAGACCTCCGCGCACGATCCGCTCAACGGGTATTACCCCAACGGCATGAGCCGCGAACAGGCGGATGAGCTGCGCGAACGCGATCCGCAGCAGTACACGGCCGCGGCAATTGACGCCATGACCGATCATGTTGAACTCATGGTGGAGTTGCAGAAGCGCGGCGCGAAGACGTTCGATTACGGCAACAACATTCGCCAGCGCGCCCTTGACAATGGCTTTGAAGAGGCGTTCGCATTTCCCGGCTTTGTGCCTGCGTACATCAGGCCGCAGTTCTGCGTCGGCCGCGGGCCGTTCCGGTGGGTTGCGCTGTCGGGCGATCCGGAAGACATTCGCGTGACGGATGAGGCGATTCTGGAGTTGTTTCCTGTGGATGAGGGATCGAGGGACAAAGGGATCGAGGGATCAAGGCAGTGGGCGGATGCCGAAACACTTGATCCCTCGATGCCTCATCCCTTGATCCCTTTCTACCAGTCCCTCCACCGCTGGATTCGTATGGCCCAGGAGCGCGTTGCGTTTCAGGGCCTGCCCTCGCGCATCTGCTGGCTGGGGCTGGGCGAGCGCCACCTTGCGGGGCTTAAGTTCAATGAAATGGTGCGCGAAGGCAAGGTGAAAGGGCCGATCGTTATCGGGCGCGATCATCTCGATTGCGGCTCCGTCGCATCGCCTAACCGTGAAACCGAAGCGATGAAAGATGGCAGTGATGCTGTCAGCGATTGGGCTCTGCTCAACTTCGCGGTGAACGCAGTGAGCGGCGCGAGTTGGGTGTCATTCCACCACGGCGGCGGCGTCGGCATCGGCTACTCGCAACACGCAGGGCAGGTCATTGTGTGCGATGGGACGCGCGAAGCCGATGAACGCATTAAGCGCGTGCTGATGAACGACCCGATGATGGGCATCTTCAGGCATGCGGACGCGGGGTATGAGATTGCGAAACAGTGTGCTGAGGAGCGTGATGTGAAAATTCCGATGAGGTGAACGTGAGATGCGTTGAACAACTTACGACTTGGCCCATCGCTTTAGGACGTCCTCCTTCCCATCGACTGCACCGCTGCGATGGAGTGCCTTGAAGTCTCCTCGACAGAAAGCGAATCTCTCCACATATCCCAACAATTGACTGTTCCAGAAGGTCACCTGGTCATCAGTGAGCTCCGGACTTTCCGGCTCAGCGTTCCACAATCCAACCAAGGCGGTCCGTGGACCGAGTGGCGAAAACACGACCGTGTTCTTCAGCCCTAGGCCTGGCGAATAACCATCAGGCACAGGCTTGTACCATTGCAACACGACCGGATGATCTGTACATATCAGGTCGCCTGCATCGTTAGCAGATCGCAGCACAGTCCAGTGGCGCAATTTGAGGAGCTCCATCACCGTCGTCAATCCTTGGACCATCATGTCAAGTCGCGCATTGTGTTTGATCTTGATCTGGATGAGACCTTGCTCATACATCTCCCCCATCTTGGCGTCTAGCGCGGGGTTGTCAGTGGCAAACTTGCCATCTGCTTGCAACTGACGGTAAGTAGAATCGACCATCTGCCGAAGAAGGTCGTCGCACCCTTTGAGATGGCGTGGTACTCTGAGGACCAGTGTCGCCAGTAGCGCGATGACATTGTCTAGATCCTCACCCCCAGTCAGTGATCCACCAGTGAGAACGCGCTTGATGGAAGGTGCTGCTGCGTCTTCGACCTTGCTGAATGCCTTCTCGATCTCGTCGGCAGCGATGACGGACCCGATCTCAGAAAGATCGATGAGATAGAGATCGCCTTCTGCGCCAGCGTTCGCTGGGCGCGTCGTCCATGTCTTTCCAGTCCGCTTGTCAAGGACACTCATCCGTCCATCACGCGTGCCTGTGTCCGTCCATGCGCCAAGGAAGAATTCTGGTATGTAATGGTGCTTCGCCATTGGCTCGATCTTACAGCGGGTGCCTGATGCCCGGCACGTCGGCGCTCAAGCACCGACTTCATAAAGGAGCGTTTGCAACCGTTCGCC
>CAZFZT010000045.1:0-26162 GCA_964523675.1 uncultured Isosphaeraceae bacterium | reverse complement strand
GAGGTCGAATTCATCCAGTGGGTCCGCCACTGGCGAGATGAGTGGAAACTCGAGCCGCACCTCGCGCAGCAAACGATCATCCCGATCACTCCCGAGCGCCAGCGCGTGATCGCAGCCGGCCAAACGCCCATCACCATCACGCTCTTCGCCGGGGCTGAGCGCGATGATGTCCTCAAGGCGCTTGGCGATGCCGACGCCATCGTTCACTTTACCGACTCGCTCGCCGGCAACACGATCATCAGCGCGACGATCCGCAACGACCGTCTTGTAAATTTCGCGAAGATCCCAGCAGTCCAGTTCATCGAACACGCGCCCGAGATCACGCCGCGCAACAACAATGTCCGCTGGGTGGTGCAGTCCAACCAACTGAGCGTGACGCCGCTCTATGACCACAATCTGCGCGGCCAGGGTCAGATCGCAGGCATTCTCGACACAGCCGTCGATGCCAATCACTGCTCGTTCCAGGATTCAAATCCAGTCGGGCCGAACCACCGCAAGATCATCGCCTACAACACGTCGTTCGGCGCGGCTTCGCACGGCACGCATGTGGCAGGGACAACCGTCGGCGACGCCGGTGCGTTCTCCAACACGCGCGGCGTGGCCTATCTCGGCCGGCTTGTGTACAACACCTGGCCATCCTTCACCGAGTCCGCGATCCTCCAGCGCTTCAACCTGCACCATTCACAAGGCGCTCGCCTGCACACCAACTCATGGGGTGATGACGGCACCACGGCGTACAACTCGCTCTGCCGCGGCATCGATTCCTTCCAATGGGAGAAAGAAGACTCACAGACCGTCTGGGCCGTCACCAACATGAGCGCGCTCAAGAACCCTGAGAACGCTAAAAACACGCTCGCCGTCGGCGCGACCAGTCCTCCGCCCAGCCAGAACAATCACTGCACCGGCGGCACGGGGCCCACCAGCGACGGCAGGCGCAAACCCGAAATCTACGCGCCCGGCTGCTCAACCATGTCATCGACACCCGGCTCGTGCAACTCCGGCTCCATGAGCGGCACCTCGATGGCATCCCCCGCCATCGCTGGCACCGGCATGCTCGTGCGGCAGTATTACATGGACGGGTTCTATCCCACAGGCGTCGCTGATCCGGCAAATGGTTTCACGCCAAGCGGCGCGCTCATCAAGGCGACACTGCTCAACAGCGCGGTGGACATGACCGGCGTGTCGGG
The DNA here is from genome assembly GCA_964523675.1 of uncultured Isosphaeraceae bacterium. GTDB lineage: Bacteria > Planctomycetota > Phycisphaerae > Phycisphaerales > SM1A02 > CAZFZT01. Next base: position 24,975 of record CAZFZT010000045.1, on the reverse strand, counting down.
GTACCCGAGCAACATCGAAGGATGGGGCCGCGCCCTTGCTGATGATGCGCTGCATTTCTTTGGCGATGAACGCTCGCTGATCGTCTTTGATGTTCCAAATGCCGAGGGTCTGCATACGGGATCTTTCGATCTGCACGAAGTGACTGTGACCGGCTCGCAGGAGAAGTTGAAAGTTACGCTGGTGTGGACCGAGCCGCCTGCCAGCTCTGGAACTTCGTTCGCCTGCGTCAACGACCTCGATCTCGTCGTGACAGGCCCGAATGGCTCGTTCAAAGGCAACGTCTTTGTCGGCGGAGTGAGCGCTACCGGCGGCAGCAAGGACGATCGCAACAACGTCGAGCAGGTGCATGTACCCAGTCCGGGACCGGGTGGGTGGTCGATCGAGGTGGTCGCGGCCGGCGTCAATCAATTCTCACAGGGCTACGCACTTGTCGTGACCGGTGAGGTTGCGACGGAAGAGCCGCCACTGACGGTGTTCGTTCCTGCGCCCGGCGCGCCGACGTTGATTGAGCCGGGCGAAGCTGCACAATTTGATGTGAATATCAAGGCGGGGCAGGAGCAGATTGTGCCCGGCAGTGAGACGCTGCACTATCGCGCAGCCGGCGGGCCTTTCATCACCTTGCCATTGATTCATGTTGAGGGTGACCTGTATCGCGCCGCATTGCCCTCCGTTGCATGTGCCGACGCGCCCGAGTTCTATCTCAGCGCGCAAGGAGACGGCGGCACGATTCGCACCAGCCCACCCAATGCGCCGGCAGGCGTGTACACCGCTGCGGTCGGCGTGATCGAGGAGAGTGAAGTCCTGTATGAGTCGTTCACAGGCGGCGCGCCAGCCGGCTGGACACTCGGGGGATTCTGGCATGTCACCAACTTATGCGCAGTGCCTGACCCATGCAGCGCTGCGAACTGGGCCTACTACGGCAGATCGCAGACATGCGATTACGTCAGCCCCGGCGGCGGGGCCAACTCCGGCCAGATGTCTTCAGCGCCCATTGCACTGCCTGGAGTGCCGCCCGGCGGAACGATCTCACTCGAGTTCTGCTACAACCTCGAAACCGAATCATCGCAGAGCTATGACATTCCGCGCTTCGGCATCAATCCAGGTAGCGGCATCGGCTGGACGAACCTGTCCGACTCCACATCATGGACGACCTATGCGTCCAACCTGACCGACCACGCCGGAAAAGCCATTACGCTCCATTGGGACTTCAATACCGGCGACGGGGCTTACAACGATTACCACGGCTGGCAGGTCGATGACCTGCGCATCGTCGCCTCCGGCCTAGTGTGCGAAGACCCCGAGCCGAGCGTGCCCGGCGACCTCGACGGTGACGGCTCCGTCGGCGTGCCCGATTTGATGCTGCTGCTTTCGAGCTGGGGTGCGTGTGGCGAGTGCGAGTATTGCCCCGCAGATTTGGACGGCGACTGCACCGTCGGCGTTCCAGACCTCATCGAACAGCTCAGCAATTGGGGATGACAATCATCGAGAAGGCACGGAGCTTCAAACGTTCGAAATGTTGAAAGGTCGAAACATGCTTCGGTCTTCGCACCTCCGCCCCGCCATATCCTTCCAAAAGCCATGATCTCTGTTACCGGAATCTATGATCGTCTCTCCCGCCTGCTGGCCGATGTCGTGCCGGAGTTTGAACTTCGCATCAAGGCCGAAGTCGCAGAGGAAGTGCTGCGCCTCAAGGACGAGAAGAATGCGATCATCCTCGGCCACAATTACATGGAGCCCGCGCTCTTCCACTCGGTCCCCGATTACACCGGCGACTCGCTGTACCTCAGTCGCGTGGCGGCGAAGGCAGAGGCCAACATCATCGTGTTCTGTGGCGTGCGCTTCATGGCGGAGACAACCAAGATTCTCAATCCCTCGCGACTGGTGCTGCTGCCTGCAGCTGAGGCCGGGTGCTCGTTGGCTGCGAGCATTACCGCTGAGGATGTACGCGCGCTGAAGCGCAAGTTTCCGGGGGCGCCGGTCGTCAGTTACGTCAACTGTTACGCCGAGGTCAAAGCTGAAAGCGACTACTGCTGCACCAGCGGCAACGCGACGAAGATCATTTCTGCGCTTATTGAACAAGGCCATCACGCCATCATCTTCATTCCGGATGAGTACCTCGCCGCCAACACCGCGCGCGAACTTGGCGCGCGGCTTTACATCGAACGCCCCGATGCTGCGGCTGACGACCAATGGAAAGAAGCCGCGGACCCGGCGCAAGATAACTCCGCGCCCTACAGCGCCTCCCCCACGATCATCGCGTGGGCCGGCCGCTGCGAAGTTCATGAGAAGTTCACGGTGAGCGACATCACGGCCGCGCGTCAGCAGTTCCACGATGTCATTGTCCTTGCGCATCCGGAGTGTTCGCCCGAGGTCGTCGCGGCTTCCGACTTCAGTGGCAGCACGAAGCAAATGCTCGATTATGTCGAATCAACCGAGAGCGGCCGGCTCATGCTGCTCACCGAGTGCGCGATGGGCGACAACATCGCCAGCCGCCGCCCTGATCGCGAGATTCTGCGCACCTGCTCCATTCGCTGCCCGCACATGAATGAGATCACGCTTGAGGGTGTGCGCGATGCATTGCGAAGTGAGCAATATCGTATCGATGTGCCTGAGCCCATCCGAAGCAGAGCGATGACGGCGCTCCAGCGCATGATCGCGGAGTAAGCGGAGCGAGGGACGAAGCGCGTGCCGCGTACTGCGCCCTTCATTCTTCCACTCGCAGGCGCTCAAGCAGTCGCCGGGCGGCTACGACTTCCTCGGCATCGTCACCCAGCCGCTCCGCCATGTCATCACGCACCTGCAAGCCGAGTTCAAGCGCTTCATGATGCCTCCCAAGCGCGATCAGACATTCTGCAAGCGTGATCTTCACCCGGGCGACCGGCGCATCGTCCTCGGCTTGCTCATAGACGGCCAGCGCCCGCTCGAGAACCGGCAACGCGTCTTCAGCCCGGCCGGCCGCCAGCAGCGTTCGCCCATATCCAACAAGTGCCGTTCGCTGCGCGAGAAGGTTGCTCGGCAGGGCCTGCTCATACATGCGCAATGCCCGCAGCCAGTGCTCCATCGCTGACTCTGCATCCCCTTGAACTTCATGGAGCGTCGCCACTGACTCCAGCACACGAGCCAGATTCGGGTGCGGCCGATCATAGAGCTCCTCCAAGATAGTGAGTGACTGCTCCACGAGCGTCAGAGCCCTTGAGGTATCACCACGTATCCGATGCAGCTCCGCCAACGATCGCAAAGTCCGTGCATATTCCTCACGTGTACTGGGCGCGGTTTCATAAATGCCGATGGCCTCGCTTAAGAGCAGTTCAGCGGCCTGAAGCTCGCCAGCGCGGAAATGCGCAGCCGCAAGATTATGAAGACTCTGAGCAACAAGAGGGTGAGCCGGCCCCAAGGTTGCGCGCCGAATGTCGAGCGCGTCAGCCAACCGTCGCCGAGCCGCATCCAGCTCGCTACGCATCAGATGAATGCCTGCGAGATTGTTGAGCGACTCAGCAACCAGCGGACTGTAGTCGCCATGCTCCTGGCGACGTAGTTCAAGCGCCCGCTCATGCAGGGACTCCGCTTCATCAATACGGCCAAGGCCACGCAGTGCTACCGCGAGGTTGTTGCACATCGTCGCAACATCAGTGTGCACACCCGGCGGGAGCGCGTCATGAAGGCGAAGCGCAACCCTGAACCGCTTCTCGGCCGCCTCGTATCGCGCCTCCATGAAGTCAAGCTCGCCGAGACTATTCATGCTTAATGCATATTCAAGTGATTCCTCACCGAAGTGCTGACGCCGAACTTCAAGAGCTTCATTCATCAGTGCCGACGCTGCCGCGCCATCATGAAGGTGCATGTACACGCGGGCCAGCGCGTCCAGTAAGTTGGCTCGAATGTGCGGCTGATCCTCGTATTGCAACCGAACACGCAGCGTATGGCGCTCAAGTAGGTCCCGCACCGCAGTCACCTGCTCGTTCGTCGGATCTGGGCCGGAGATCAACAGCGAATCAACGAGGAATTCAACGACTTCATTTGCCGATGACGCTTCGATCCGCGCATGCCTTGCCTCTTCAGCTGCAACCTGCTCTGCATGCTGGGCAGCATCCCGCTCCCGAGCGACCAGTCGTGATTGAACGGTCACGGTCGCCGTCGCCGCTATCAAGCCGAAGATCAAAATCATTGTGGCCGCAACCGACAGCTGATTGCGCCGCACGAACTTCGCCGTTCGGTACGCGAAGGTGTCCTTCCGTGCTAACACCGGATGATCGTTGAGGTATCGGTCAATGTCCTCCGCAAACTGCTGCACCGAACCGTACCTTCGGCGCGGCTCCTTGCGCATGGCCATCATCACGATATTGTCGAGATCGCCGCGCAAGTCGCGCGAGAGCCGCTCGACTGTGGTCGCTCGATGAGCAGCTGATTCCACGGTCGCGACCTCTGCGTCATCGCCAGAAGCATGATGCGTTGTGGTCGCGCGAACTGCGGTGCTGGGACGGCGCGGCTCGTCTTCGCAGATGGTGCGCACCATTTGCTCGTAATGACCGCTTGTTACTCGATAAGGCCGGGCTCCGACGAGCAATTCGTACAGCACGACGCCCAACGAGTACACGTCCGTCTCGATCGTCACCGCAGCGCCGCGTATCTGCTCCGGCGAAGCGTAGTCGATACTGAGCATCTGCGCAAGCGTCACCGACTGCGTCGCACCAGAGTCACTTCTCGTAGGATCAAGTGCTTTCGCGATTCCGAAATCGAGGAGTTTGGGCGTGCCATCCGGCGTGACGAGGATGTTGCCCGGCTTCAGATCGCGGTGGACGATGAGGTTCTGATGCGCAAAGTGCACCGCGCCGCAAACGCGCTGGAACAATCTGAGCCGTTCGCGTACGGCCAGACGATGGGCATCGCAATACTCATCGATGGGCACGCCATCAATGAGTTCCATGATGATGTAGGGAAGGCCGTCGGGCGTGACCCCTGCATCTTGAAGCCGGGCAATGTTTGGATGATTCAGATTCGCCAGCGTCTGCCGCTCCACGCGGAACCGCCTGCGCAGTTCTTCGGGATCGGGCGTTCGGTGCAGGATCTTGATGGCGACAGCGTGCCTGAGGAACTCATCCTCTCGCACGCCAACATACACAGCCCCCATTCCCCCGGCCGCGATACATCGCTCCAGCCGATACGGGCCGATGACGCGGTCGAGCAGAGGATCCGGCTGATCGTCCTTCTCATCGATCAGCTCTTCTGGATTGATCTGGATTCGCTCGTAAAGCGATACATCCTCAAGGAAGGGTGCGGGATCTTCGTGATGTCTGAGCAGGTCCTGTAGCTCGCGCAGCAGTGCTTCATCATCAGAGCATGCACGAACAAGGTATGCCTCACGCTCATCAGGAGGCATCTGAACCGCCTGATGAAACAATTCGTTGATGCGGCACCAACGTTCAGCATTCATGACTGTCGGGTTCCTTGAGCTCACGCGAGAGCCATGCCTTGGCAAGGTCCCATTCGCGGGCGGCGGTGCGTGGAGAGATGGCAAGCGCTTCTGCGACTTCGTCGATCGTCATTCCGGCAAAGAAACGCAGCTCCACCACCCGGGCTTTGCGCTGATCCAATTGCTCAAGCCGCTGAAGCGCCTCGTCTACAGCCAGTACCTGTTCGCTGGGGTTGTCGGCCGAAAGAGCGTTCATATCCACGTGGGCGCGCGATCGGTTTCCGCCGCGCTTCGCCGCGCCCGCCGCACGTGCGTGCTGGACGAGAATTCGACGAATCGCAATGGCGGCTGTGGCAAAGAAGTGGGCGCGGTTCTGCCACGGCTCGTTCTCCGAGTCGGTCCCGACGAGTTGCAGATACGCCTCATGAACCAGTGCGGTTGCCTGCAACGTGTGGCCTGCCCGCTCACCGCTCATGTACTTTCGGGCGAGGCGACGAAGCTCCTCGTAGATCAGCGGCATGAGTTCATCCGCCACGCGGCTGTCGCCGCCGCGGGCACGTTCGAGTAGTTGGGTGACTTGGCCGGCCATGTGTCGCTGGCTGCTGTTCGCGTGCGCTTCGTGCCTTTATCTGTTCCTTCGCGATCGCTCGACCTTCGGCGGGTCTTTGGCTGCGTGTCGCGGCTTGACGAGTTCCTGATTCACACTGTGACGGGCTTTGGACGATCGACGGTCAGGAGTTTGCTGTCGGCTGTTGCAGAGCCGGAGCCAGAGGGGTTTGCCAATCGCCCCTGAGCACTGGAGAGCGGGGCTTGCACGTACGGACCTGTGAAACACACTCATCGTAGTGGATTCATGGTGGCGCCGAATCAAAAAAGGACGGTTTGGGCCCGTTACTACGGGGCTTTTTGGCAGGAATCGCGTCTGTTTCGCACTATCGAAGAGTAGAGGCGGATTCGCTGCCGGCGGATACCTGCCGTTGAACGACTCACTGATGGATCAGCGGCGGGGATCGGGGGCTCTATCTGAGTGGGGTGGATGTTGCTGATTGCTGTTGGCTATTGGCTCTCGGCTTGTGGCTGTTTGCTATTGGCTTCTTGGCTTTTTTGGCTGTCACTTCGTGCCTTCGTGCCTTCGTGCCTTGCTCAACAGTCCTCTCACCCCCCCATCACCGAATCATGAAGAAGAAACCACACGATCTGAGTCTTTGCTGCCTTGCGGCCCTGCTGCTCGTCGCGACCGCGCATGCTGATACGCTATGGGCGACGCACGATGAGATTCCGACGTTCTTCAACTCCGGCATGACGGGCCAGAGCGTGAAGACCCCGTTGCTGGATACCGAGGTCGCAGACGATTTCAACGTGATCGGCACGATCGACAAGGTGCTTGCCGACGGCAACGACTGCCAGGGCTGCTACAGCAATCAGCCGGTGACGGGTGTGTGGGTGCGGTTCTATGAATGGACGCAGAACGGGCCGGGTGCGCTCCAGTACGAGGCGTTTCTGGCAAACGGCGATCCGAACTTCATCTGGTCGCCCGGCTCAGGTCCGGAGTATTTGCAGATCACGCTGCCCGAGCCGTTCGAGGCAACCGGCTGGCACTTCGTTTCGGTGCAGGTCGCGTTCAGCACGCAGAGCGTATCGACCGGCAAGTGGTACTTCTATCCTGTCAACTGGGGCGCGACGATGGGGGCGAGTGCTTATGTGCGCGACAACAACGGCAGCGGAAACTGGTCGCCATTGAATCCGGTGCGCGATGCGTCCTTTGCGCTGATCGGCACATACGGCGGTGAGACGCCGATGTCGATCCTCTCTGCGACGAGCAATCCAATCACGCCGAGCGCGCGGCTCCGCATCAACGGCGACGGGTTCGGCGATGAGCAGTGGTTCGGCGAGGTGCTGATTAACGATGTTCCTGCGATCGTCACGCAGTGGACCGATACCGTCATCATTGCATACATCCCGGAGCAGACGGTGATCGGCGAGGCGACGCTGAGTGTTCACACGAGCGGCGGCGAGAGCGACACGCTCCAGATTGACGTGCAGCCGCGGCAGAGTGACGGCCAGATTGCGTGGCGGTTTGCCGTCGACGCGGACTTCATGATTCACCGGCCAGGCGTCGCACCCCCCGGAAGTGACGGGAGCATTTATTTCAATGACTACAACCATGGCCGGCTGTACAAAGTAAACGCGGAGGGCGGGCTGGAATGGATTGTCGATGCGCTGCGCGGCCAGACGGGCCTAGGAGGCGAAGGGCCGGTTGTGGTGGGCGATGACGGCACCGTGTATGTGGCTGTCAATCCGCTGGGGCCGACGACGGATTTGGTTGCGTTTAATCCGGACGGTTCGATCAAGTGGGAGTTCATCGAGCCGGATTCGTGGGGCGTTGCGGCCGGGCCGGCGATCGGGCCAGATGGCAACGTGTACGTGGCGTTTTACGATGCAGAGCAAGAGTGCTTCGGCTTGACGTCATTCACGCCGGATGGATTCTTCCGCTGGAATAATCCGGGCGATCCGTTTCTGTATGAGCATGGCGGGCTCGGCGCGGAACTTGTGTTCGGCTCGTCGGTGGGCGGCGGCGAGATTGATCAGGTTGTGTTGACCGTCGATCGCGATGACGATCCGTGGCTGTACGCGTTTGACATGGAAAGCGGCGCGCAGAACTGGGCTGTTCAGCGCGGCGTCACCGAGTACTTCATGCAGAATCAGATTCAGCCGGAGACGGGAACGGACGGCCAGGTGTACATGAGCGAGTTCATCGGTTTCAGCGGCCTCGGCTGGGCGCTGTGGGCATTCGACGCGGCGACTGGTGAGCGGTTGTGGTATTACGACCCCGACATTCTCTCGGCCGCAAGCGGACCCGAAGTCGGACCCGATGGAACGATCTATTTCAGTTGGGATATCTCGCGCGTCGGCGCGGTGACGAAGGATGGTGATCCGCTGTGGACGCACATCGACTTCACCGGCGTGCGAACGATGCCGACGGTGACGAACGACAACAACGTCGTTATGGTGGGCGGCGGCAACTTCGGCGAGTCCGGCACGTTCAAGGCACTTGACGCAAAGACCGGCGAGGAACTGTGGAAAGTGCAGTTGCAGGATGAGAACGGGAACATCGTTCCCGATGTGCGTCCGCTGGCGACGAGCGATTCACAGATGTCGTACTGGCCGACGGTGATCGTTGCCGACAGCGAGGCATTTCAGTATTGCTACCTGTATGCCGTGCATGTCGGCGAGCCCGATGGCCCGCCTGCAACGCCGGGCGATCTCAACGGCGACAGTGTCATCGGTGTTGCCGACCTGACCATTCTCCTTGGATCGTGGGGTCCGTGTGTGAATCCGTCGGTGTGTCCGGCTGACCTCACCGGCGACGGCGCTGTTGGTGTGGGCGATTTGCTCATGCTGCTGGATGGTTGGGGGTGAGATCAAACGTCGAAACGTTCAAACGTCCCAAAGGCCCAGAGGTCCAAGGGTCTCAGTGTGTGAACTGACGAGCTCGCTAGGTGTGCCGGTGGACTGGGCTGGTGACAGAAATCTTGGAAAAGGCGGAGCGGTCTTGGCAGGGATCGGGCCCGTTTTGCACATGTAACAACGGGCGTCGGCGCGACATCTGGGCAGGTGCTCTGTCTTTCTCACCGTGTGCAGAGATCGCGCCACGTCCGCCGGTGTCCCCGGTTGTCGACCACTTAGACCACGCAGAATCGATTCAGGAGACAGTGATGAACAACAACATTCTGATTGCAACAACGATCGTTGCTGGAGTTCTGTCGGCTTCTGCCGCGCAGGCGCAAGAGCCGCTGCTCGCTGCGGCAACGTACTTCGGCGGGCCCGGTATCGAACGAGCTTCACAACTTGAACTCGCAGCCGACGGCTCGGTGTACATCGTCGGCTCGGCATCGGCACCGGCCTTCTCGCCCATGCCCGGCGCGCTCAACACGCTCTCGGGCGGCATGGACATCATCGTGGTCAAGATGACCGCTGACCTCAGCGACGTCATCTGGTCGCGGTACATCGGCGGCGTAGGGCAGTTCCACCACATTGAGAGTGCCGCCGACGCAGCTGTCACGCCCGATGGTGGCCTCGTCGTCATCGGCCGAACAGAGACGCCGGATTTTCCAGCCGTCCATGCCATCGACAGCACATTGGGCGGCGCGAACGACCATGTCCTCTTCAAGCTCGATGCCGATGGCGACATCGTCTTCTCCACATACATCGGCGGGTCCGGCCACGACGGCGGGGACAGCGATGATGACAACTATGGCGAGGTCGAGATCGCGCCCGACGGCTCGATCTTTATCGCCGGCTTCACCCGCTCCGCCGACTTTCCACTGGTGAACCCCATTGACAGCACCTTCGGCGGTTTTCAAGCGGACGTGTTCATGATGAAGCTCAGCGCCGACGGGCAAACGGTGCTTGCGTCCACCTACCTTGGCGATGAGTTTCGCGATCAGGTCTTTGGCATGAAAATCGATGCGCACGGGCGGCCGGTCATCACCGGCGATGCAGGCCCCGGCTGGCCGTACACGCCCGGCGCGTATTCGTTCGGCACGCCGAGCTCGAGCGGCCTGGTGTATGTGACGACGCTTGCTGATGATCTTGCATCGATTGCCTGGTCTGCCCGCATCAACATCAGCGGCGCCATGCTGAAGGCGTTTGATCTGGCGATCGCGCCGAGCGGCGTCATTACGATTGTCGGCCACACGCACGGCGGAATTCCGGTGCCGCCCGATGCGCACCAGTCGCAGTTCGCCAGCGGCAGCGAGCCACTCGATGCTGCTGCGCTTCAATTTTCATCCGATGGCGCAAGTCTCGTGGGCGGAACGTATTACGGCCTTGTTCATGCAACGGAAACGTCCGTCAGTGTCGGTCACGATTCCTTCGGCAACGTCATCATGGGAACGCACATTCAGGACAACCAGGCGCTCGTGCGCTTGCACAAGTTCAACCCCGACATGACGGAGTTGATCGAGAGCGTCGTCGTGGTCGGCTCATCATCCGGCGCGCCGCTGCGCGTGGATGAAAACAACAACGTCTACCAGCTCGTGCACACGTTCTGGGCCGACACCACGCCCGGTGCGTTTCAAGAAGATGCGCCCGAGTATCCCGATGAGTTCCCCGATCTGTACATCGCGCACTATGACATGCAGGACCCGCCCGTGATTGTGCCCGGCAAGCCCGGCGACTTCAATGGCGACGGCATTGTCGGCGTGCCTGACCTGATGCAGTGCCTCGCATCGTGGGGCGCGTGTGCTGATGCCGGCAATTGCGCTGCGGACCTCGATGGTGACGGAAGCGTCGGCGTTCCTGACCTGATGATCCTGCTCCAGAACTGGTCGTGAGGATGTTCGGTTGTGTGACCCCGCCCATCAAGAAACTGAGAGAGAAATCCCTTCATCAAGAGAACAACATGAACCTGAAACACATCAAGATTGCATGCTGCCTGGCGGCGCTCGGCGCCATCTCGACCGCGAACGCTGACACGCTCTGGTTTACCAACCCCGACATGCCCACGGTGTACAGCGCGAACCTGATCGGTCCGAGCGCGAAGACGCCCATGAGCGAGAGCGAGGTCGCTGACGACTTCAACGTCATTGGGCTTATTGAGCAGGTCATCGCGGACGGTGAGGATTGCAATAGCTGCTACAGCGGCCAGCCGGTGACCGGCGTCTATGTGCGTTTCTACGAGTGGACCGAAAGCGGCCCGGGCGAGCTTCAGTCCGAGCAGTTTCTCGCGGCAGACGATCCGAACTTCGTCTGGACGCCGGGCATGGGTCCGGAGTTTCTTCAGATCACACTCCCGGAACCCTTTCAGGCGACGGGTTGGCACTTTGTCTCCGTGCAGGTGACGTTCTCGACGCTCAACTCCGGCACGGGGAAGTGGCACTTTCACCCGGTCAATTATGGTTCGCCAATGGGCGCGCCGTCGTACTTCCGGAATCTCAGCGCTGGCGGGCAGTGGGTGGGTTGGCACACCGTGATCGGCTCCACGCCTCGCGATGCGTCATTCAAGCTTGTTGGCGTTCCTGGCGGGCTCCCGCCAATGGATGTTCTCGCCGCCACCAGTGATCCGATCACCCCCAGCGCGCGATTGCGCATTACCGGTGACGGCTTTGGGGAGACGCAGGGGGGTGGTCAGGTGCTGATCAACAACGTGCAGGCGATTGTCACGCAGTGGAGCAACGGCCAGATCGTCGCCTATGTACCAGAGCAGACCGCCATCGGCCAGGCCGAGCTCGTGGTAGAGAACGATGCCGGTCAAACCGATGGCATGAACATTGAAGTTCAGCCGCGTGAGTCTGATGGGAACGTCAAATGGCGCTTCGCGGTCGATGCGGATCTGATGTTCCACGGCGCAAGCGTCGCGCCCGACGGCAGCATCTACGTCAACGACTACAACAACGCCCGGCTGTACAAGCTCTCGCCCGACGGCGGTTTGCTGTGGACGGTCGATGCCCTGCGCGGGCAGGTTGGCGACGGGGCCGAAGGGCCGATCGTGGTTCGCGATGACGGCACGGTCATCCTCGGCGTCAACCCGCTGGGGCCCAAGGTTGAAATCGTTGCGTATAGCCCCGATGGCGAGCTGCAATGGGTCTTCACGAATCCATTTTCGATCAGTTTGATCGCCGGCCCTGCGCTCGGACCTGACGGCAACATTTACGCCGTCTTCAACATTCCGCAGCCGGGCGAAATGGCGGCCGTGTCGCTGACGCCGCAGGGCGGGCTGCGCTGGAGCAATTCAGGCGAACCGTTCCTCTATCAGGAGGCCGGCCAAGGTGCGCAGCTGCGCTTTACTTCTTCGGAGGGCTTTGGCGGACCGATCGATGAGATGGTCGTGCACGTGGATCACAATCTGAACTCGCGTCTGCACGCCTTCGATCTTGAAACCGGCGAGCAGAACTTCTCCGTGCCGTTCAGTACGCTGGGCCAGGTTGGCGCAGAAGTGCCCACGGGTCAAAACGGCGCGATTTATCTGCCTGAGTTCGCCGCAATGGGACCGGGCTGGGGACTGCAGCAGTTTGATCCTGCCGATGGCTCGCGCACTTGGCGATTTGAGCCCAATGAAGGCATTGCCTCCGGCCTGAGTACACCGACGATTGGCCCGGATGGCACCATTTACTTCACATGGGACATGACGCGCCTCACTGCGGTTACGCCTGATGCGCAGGAACTATGGACGTACGTCAGCCCCGATGGATTCGTCAGCAAGCCGACGCTGAGCCCGGACAACGACACCATCCTTTTCTCCGGCGGCTGGTTCGGCCAGAACGGCTTTATCCGCGCCATTGATCGGCAGACGCAGGAGGAACTCTTTCAGATCAACCTGCAATCGAATGCCGGAGTCGTGTCCGCGGGCAGCCCGAATGCGTTCTCGCCTGATGGTGCAACGGCGTACGCGCAGGCGACGATTGTCAATGACATCGGCAACGAGCATTGCTACGTCTACGCCATCTCGATCGGCGACGAAGTGCCGCAGCCGATCCTGGCCGACTTGAACGGCGATGGAGCCGTCGGCGTGCCTGACTTGATGCAGTTGCTCTCAACCTGGGGCCAGTGCGCTCCGTCGGAGCCATGTGCCGCCGACTTGAACGGCGACGGCTCGGTGGGCGTTGCCGATTTGATTTCGCTCCTTGCTGATTGGTCGTGACGTGTCCGCCTCGCAGCCGTCCTCGTTTCTCCATTGAAACCTCTTCCCTTCACACTTCCTTCAGGACCCATGACCGCCATGACAACTCGCAATCTCGTTCTGCCGCTCGCTCTGCTGAGCTCAGTCCTTGGCTGCTGCGGCACGGCTGCCGCGGCTGATCCGACCTGCGGCTCGTGGGAGGTCGTTCCCACGCCAATGCCCGCGCAGGCCGACCGCGCGATTCTGCGCGATATTGTCGCTCTCGATGATGAGGATGTGTGGGCGGTAGGCGACTGGAGCGGGACAGTCAACGGCCAGTATCAGACATTCGCACTGGCGATGCACTGGGACGGCTCGTCATGGACGATCGCGGACATCCCGCAGCCGGCGCCGTGCGGCGGGTGTCACAACCTTGCGTTCTGGGCGGTTGATGCGAACGGGCCGAATGACGTCTGGGCGGCCGGGCACCAACTCCGGCAGGCGCCGGACGGCTTCATCGGCACGCACATGCTCGTGATGCACTACGACGGCTCATCGTGGACCGTCATGGACACGCCGATGCTTGGCGGCGGCTCGGGCGACATCATCTGGGGCATGGACGCGATCGGGCCGAACGATGTCTGGTTCTTCGGCGACGATCATCCTCAACCGCTGCTGCCTCAAGCTGCGCTCTCCATGCACTGGGACGGCTCGTCGTTCGACATCGTCAATGTCCCGCAGGTGAACGATCAGGTGAACGGCTTCGGCAACGGCAACTCGCTGCGGGCGGGCTTTGCGCTCTCCACTGATGACATCTGGGCTGTTGGCGCAGCGGGCGATGGCGACTCGCTCTCGTGCAATCTGTCGCAGATTCACCGCTTCGACGGTTCGCAATGGGTGCACACGCAGGCCGGTCCGCCGAACGGTTGCTTCTGGCACGCCCTGGGCGCGGTGACGGCTGTGAGCACCGAGGAAGCATGGGCCGGCGGCGAGTATCAGGATGCAAACGGCTACCACGGCCTCGCCCTGCACTGGAGCGGCTCCGCTTGGTCGCAGATCGCAACGCCAATCGGCATCACCGACTTCGTCGCCTTCAACGTGAACAACGTCTGGGCATTCGGCGGCGGCATCGCGCATTACAACGGCGACGACGACGGCTTCACACTCATCGAAACGCTGCCCGAGGTGTACGGGCCGTCACTCTTAGGCGCAAGCGCCCCGCCGAATGAAACGTGCTCAATCTGGGCAGGCGGCAGGCAGCTCTCGCAGAACAACGAACTCCGGCCTCTTGTTGTGCGCTTCGTGCCGAATGACACTTCAACGCCGGGTGACTTGAACGGCGACGGATCCGTGGGAACTGTCGACCTTCTCATGCTTCTGGCGAATTGGGGACCGTGCGCGGATGCCAACGGGTGCCCCGGTGACCTCAATGGCGATGGATCCGTCAACGTGACCGACCTTCTGCAACTTCTCAGCCATTGGGGAGGCGGTCGGTAATCGCGGGCTAGGCGGGCATTGAGCCGGCTCCGGCTCGTCGAACGAATCTGCAAGTTGAAAGCAACAGAGAACCCAAGGAGAAAGCAATGCTCCGTTTCACCGCACGCACAACCATCTTCGCTCCTCTGTACGCATGCGCGATCGCGGCAACTGCGACGGCTGCTCCGGCGGATGACATGCTGCTCGTCAAGCCCAGCACCACGGGTGTCCCCGGCACCGAGATGCGCGTGATGAGCTTTGACGCAGAGGGCAATCTCTGGGTCGTCGGCCGATGGCCGTTCTGGGGAGAGGCGGCTCTTGCGATGCTCTCAGCGGACCAGTTGCCGTATGCGCCCCTGCCCGCCGGCGGGTTTGGGACGGGCAACTGGCAGGTCTGGTCGAGCGTGCATCATCCGATTCCCTCGCCGTACATCTTCGACATCGCAATCATGCCGGACGGCGTGATCTGGATCGCAAGCGAAGGCGGGCTGACGCGCTTTGATCGCAGCGGCCAGACGCAGGAGCAGAAGTGGCAGACGTACGGCGCGCCGAACTCGCCGCTGATCATCAACAGCGTGCGTTCGATCGACGCTGATGCGGAAGGCAATCTCTGGCTCGTCAACGCGCACGTGAGCAGTTCGAGCGGCGCGCTGTTCAAGTTCAACCCGGGCGCCAATCAGTGGACGCAGTACACAGTCGGCCAGCAGTTGCCGTGGAACCCGCCGTGGCTGAATCTGAACGCGGTTCACGTGGGAGCAAGCGGCACGGTGTACGTGACACATTCGGTGCTTGGCGGCTTCGCGGAGTTTGATGGCGCGAGCTGGACCTACCGCTCTAGCGCCATTCAATTAGGCGGCATCCTCGAAGACCTGCAGGGCAATGTCTGGTTCACCACGAGCAGTTCGGGATTGATCAAGTGGAACGGCGCGAGTTTCCAGAGTTACAACCTCGGCTCGCAGGGAACGGTGACCGCGCTTGGCATGCATCCGCAGACGGGACTTGTGTACGCCGGCTCGTGGTACGGCGACATTTTCAGAATGGTCGCAGGCGGCGGAGGCGGACACACGCCGCAGTTCTTCGTCAACGCTCTAGACATTCCGGGTTCGATTCATCCACGGCCAGATGGCGAAATCTGGATCAACAACTACGGCGGCAACGGCATCCTCGGCACCGCGCGGCAATACTCGTCCACCGGCCAGTTGCTGCGCCGGATCAACACGTACAACTCCGGCCTGCCCGATTATTTCATCGATTCCATCCAGCGCGATCGGCACGGGAACATGTGGTTCGCGTGCGGTGAAGGCGGCATCTCGCGGTATGCGCCCACTGAAAACACGTGGCGCAACTTCGGCAACCACAATGACAACGCAGAGCCGTACCCGTGGGCGGGCAACGAACCGATGGCTGCGTTCTACCTCGACAGCAACGGCACCGGCTGGATGGGCGGCAACGGCATCGGCCGGTGGAACGATGGTACGGGCACGTTCACCGGATTCTGGAACTGGCAGAACAACCCGGGCATGGGCGTAACGATGTTCCCGTTCTTCGCAGAGGACGCAGGCGGCAACATTTTCGCAGCCAGCGAGTACGGCAGCGTCTTTCGCTTCAACGGAACCAACTGGCAGAATGTCAATCAGATCTACGCAGCGCTCGGCCTGCCAGGCATGGCCAGCGACTCCAAGGGCAACATCTGGCTTGCGGGCTGGTTTGATCTTGAAAAGTGGGACGGCTCATCGTGGCGCGCGATCCCGCTGCCTGATGCGGACTACTTCTTCGACCTTGGCGGAATCAACTGTGTCGCTATCGGCCCGGACGATGTTCTCTGGCTGGGCACCGACGAGGGAATCGTGCGCTACGACGGCTCCAGCTTCACGCGGTATCACACAGGCAATTCACCGCTGCCAGCCAACCAAGTGCAGGGCATCGATGTGCGCGGTGACGGCACACTCGGGCTCAGCGCACACGAGTTCGGCTCTGTGACTCCATTCCCGAATGGCGTCGCGATCATTCAGGGCGACATCAACATTGCGGAGAACTGGACGATCTATCAATACGGCACGAGCCCGCTGCCGCACTACCAACTCGGCGATGTCGAGTTCGACGCGGATGGCCATCTGTGGGTCAGCGCGATCAGTGAAGGCGTTGTGAAGATCCAAGTGCCGCCTGCAGATGTTCCGGCGGGCGATCTCAACAGCGATGGCCTGGTGAACGTCGCTGATCTGCTGCAACTGCTTTCCGCGTGGGGCGCGTGCGCGAACTGCGACATTTGCGAGGCGGATTTGAATGACGACTGCACTGTGGGGGTCGACGACCTTCTAATCGCGCTGAACAACTGGGGATAAGTGTAAGAGCGATGGCGCCGTTTCACGCAGCGTCCCCTGAGGATTTTGAGAACACAGGAGAACGAGATGTTACAGAAGACCCGCACGATTGCTTGCCTGGGAACGCTGGCGCTGACAGCCGCGACGGCTGCCGATCTTCCCGCGAACCCAGATTCGCGCATCGTCCGTCCCAGCAACACCGGCATTCCGGGCTACGTCGATATGAACTTCGTTGCCTTTGATGCGCAAGGCCGGCTGTGGACGACCGCGCGCGATTTCTTCTGGCAGCAGGGCGGCGTGGCAGCGCTCGACCTTCAGACGGGAATCTGGAAAGCATGGTCCAGCGCCGAGACACCGCTCAATCAGGAGAGCACAGCCATCGACTTCGCGGCCGACGGCTCGTCATGGATCGGCTCTCGTGACGGCCGGATCGTCCGCCTGCACCCTGATGGCGAGACGTTCACCACCTACACCGCCGCAAGCACCGGCGTGCTCAGCGAGGACGGTTACGAGTCGATCTCCGTCGCACCCGGCGGCCACGTGTGGGCATCGAGTCCCGGGCTGGTCGATCTCGGCGGCGGGTTGTTCGAGTTCGATGGTGCGAATTGGATCAAGCACGAAGAGCCGTGGATGACCACATGGACTGGCTTCGGGTACGCGCCGGCCCTCAACGTCATCGCGCGCAGCAACGGCGACGTGTGGGCCTCGTTCATTTCTTCGCCCAAGCGCATGGGTCGGTATCGCAATGGCGAGTGGACCGTCTTCGAAGGTGAGCCGTACATCATCGCCTTCGCCGAGCATGCCGACGGCACGCTTTACGGTACCAGCGCGTTCGCCACGTACCGCTACAACGATGCGACCGAGCAGTGGCAGCAGATTGGCTCAACGGGTGGATCGCGCATCGTGCTCGATCACAATTCAGCTGACATCTACACGACTCCGAACCTGCAGAGCGTTCGCAAGTTCAACGGCAGTTCATGGTCGAACTTCGCGACGTTCCCCGGCTGGGTTGGTTCCTTGGGCGTTGCGCCCAGCGGCGATGTGTGGATCGCGGCCGAGACCTACGGCACGCACTACGATTTGCATCACTACAGCGCAAGCGGCCAGATCCAGCGCGTGTACAACCGCTCAAACACGGGCATGCCGAGTTACTTCGCACCCTGGCTGCATCTGGATCGCGATGGCATGATGTGGTTCATCGACGCCGAGTACGGGGCATCACGGCTGGAGCCGAATGAGAACTGGCGGAACTTCGGCATCTACAACGGCGAGGAGGAGGTGTACCCCGGCTGGGTATCGCCGGTCGCGTTGCCGTGGTGGCTCCTCACACCGATGGCCGGTGCATGGAGCGAAGCGCCGAACCAGGTGTATCACGATCGCGCAGGAAACTTCTGGCTGCGCGGGCCGAACTGGGTCGCTCGCAGCGCGGGTGATGATCTATCAGAGTGGACGTTCTGGGCGCCTGGACAGAATGGCCTACCGTGGCTGTTTGATTCCATCGGCGAAGATGCGGATGGCAACATCTGGATCGGCAACGAGTACTCGATTCTGCGTTTGAGCGGCATGAACTGGATCGATGAACCGGTCGGCCTGCCCGACCAGTTCGCACCGATCGATCTGCGGCAGGGGCTCGACGGCCACTTGTACGCTACGCGCGTCGCAAGCGTGTACCGCGTTGACGACCTTACGACAACGCTGGTGTACTCGATGCCGACTGGTTGGGTGACGGATGTTGAAGTCGATGCGCAGGGGCACCTGTGGGTCGGCACGCCGTACGGCGGCCTCATTCACTGGGACGGCTCAAGCGCGACCACCTACACACCCGCCAACTCGGCGATGCTGGAGATGGCTGTTGTTGACATTGCGATTCGCGAGAGCGATGGCCTCGTTGCGGTTGCGACATCACAGCAATCGACGCTGCCATACACAGGCGGCGTGGCGCTGTTTGATCCCGCTGCGAACGAGTGGGTGGCGTACGACTATGGGTCGAGTTTCCTGCCGCATTACGCGATCGGTGATTTACAGTTTGATGCAGATGGCCACCTGTGGATTGGCGTGCTCAATTACGGCACGGTGCAGGTGTTCGTCGGCGACGAAGCCGCCGAGCCGGTGACGGGCGACCTCAACGGCGACGGCTTGGTGGGCGTGACTGACCTTCTTCTGTTGTTGGGCGCGTGGGGGAACTGCGCAAATGATGGAGCGTGTCCCGCGGACATCGCGCCTGCGCCTGGCGGCGATGGCAAGGTCAACGTGTCCGATCTACTTTTACTGCTTGCCAACTGGGGATGACCCTCAGCCGCAGCTCATGCGCTGTGAAGGCGTTGCCCCTCGACCGAACAGCCACCGAATGAGTGGCTGGCGACACCTTACTGGGGTGGGCTCCCTATTTGGCGGAGTGTTGAAACTATGCAGCATGTACGAACTTGATGAACGCGCCTGCCTCCTAGAGAATGCGGTCGTGAGTTGTTCTTCGTGTGAGGCGTTGGTGGTTGGTGAAGGGTTGGCACTGACTTGGCAAGTGGGAAGCGAACGCCTCTCACATTTCGCCAGTTCCTGAGCACTCGCTGAGTGCGAGCACCTTTGAGGGAGTAAATACCAATGAGCAAGACTCGCGAGCGGCAATCCATGGCACGCGGTGGGCATGTATTCAGCTTTGGATCGCGGCCGCTTGGCGCGATCGCGCTGTCGCTGCAATCTGCTGCGCCAGCCGTTCGCACGAGAGCCGGGTTCGCGCTGGCGGTTCATGTGCTGGCCGTTGCTGGTCTCCCGTACGTTGCATGGGCAGACGTTGAGGGCACGCCTTTCTACAACCTTGAGTACATCATTGATCCGGTGATCCCCGGTTACGAGCTTGTGAATCCCACTCGCACCGAAATCCTTGGTGTGAACGATGCGTCTGTGCTCGTGGGTTACAACGCCTACAACGGACTGTTCGACAAGGCATTCCTCATTCAGAACGGCGTGGTCACCGGCTTGAAGACGACATCAACGGGCTATGCCAGGGCGGTAGCGGTGAACTCAAGCAATCATGCCGTGGGCTGGAAGTGGGGCCAGGTCAACCCGAGCGGGCTTCCGCGAGCGGTGCGATGGATCGACCCTGAACAAGGCGATGTATTGACTGGGCTTGGGGAGGAGAGTCAGGCCTGGGACATCAACAACACGGGCGTCATCGTCGGCTGGTCGAGAGCGCGAGCCAGCCAACCGATGCAGGCGTTTCGTTGGGAGGATGGTGAAGCATTGCTCCTGGGCACATTGGGCGGTGATGAAAGCCAGGCCTTCGGGATCAATGCCTCGGGCTCGATCGTCGGCGGCGCGGAAATCGCCAATGGACAAATGCGGCCGTTCGTCTGGCAGGATGGAACGATGACGGACCTCGGCGACCTCAGTGAAGCGGGCGGCGCAGGGGGCTTTGCTCGCGACATCAGCGACACCGGCATCGTTGTCGGCACAATGTTCACTGCCAACGGCGAGCGCGCCTTTCGCTGGGAAGACGGCCAGGCACAGGACCTTGGCGTCATGTATACGTTCGACCGCAGCGAGGCCTGGGCAGTGAATGACGCAGGCGACATCGTCGGGCGCATGTGGCACTCCGGCAATCCGGCAATCACAAGGGCCTTCGTGTGGCGTAATGGTCAGATGTATGACCTCGAGCCGCAGGTCATCAACATCGACAGCACCGATCTGAAGATTGAGCAGGCGTATGACATCAATGCTTCGGGGCAGATTGTCGGGTTCACTCATCCAGGTTCGCGCGGCTACATCACCACGCTCGTTGATGCTCAGTTCGAATACACCGTCACCCATCTCGGCACCCCGCCAACGGGCGCCTTCAACGTCATTCCCATCGGGTTGAATGAACAAGGAGAGGCGGTGGGCTGGTTGTACGATGGCGATTTCGAGCCCGAGTATCGGGCTTGGAAGTGGACCGCCGAGCAAGGCATGATTCTGCTTCCCGCCACCGGCACAGGAAACGGCTTCGCTGCAACCGTCATCAACAGTGCAGGCCAGATCGCAGGCGCTGATGTCGTGGCGTTTGGTGATGACTCGGCGTGGCGCTTCGGCAACGGAAGCTACACCTTCGTCGGTTTGCTGCCCGGTACCACTTGGTCCATGGCCACCGGCATAAATGCATCCGGCGATGTGGTGGGTTACGGGGACGATTACACGCCGGGGCCAGGCAACACTAGGCGCGGTTTCATCTACACCGACCAAACCGGATTGCTGGAGATTCCCGATGACCCTGATTTGACCGGCATTGGCCGCATCAACGATCAGCAGGTCCTCACCGGGCGCTCCACTCAGCAAGCGTTTCGCTGGTCGATTGGTGGCGGGATGGACTTGATCCCATATCCTGGCGGGTTCTCCTACGGCTACGACATCAATGAGAGCGGTCAAGTCTCGGGCATCGTCGCCGTGGGTGCCGAAAAGTATGGTGCCCTCTACACCGACGGTGTGGGCTGGCAACTCATCGCCAACATCGTCGGGCCCGGCGGTCAGCAGGCGCCCGGATGGGAGTATGGCCTGGCAGTGAACAACAACAGCGAGGTCGTGGGCTACTCCGAACAGGACAATCCATCGGAGGGATATGAGATTGCTTGGGTATGGGATTCAGACCGTGGCCTTCGCATTCTCGATGACGTGATTGAGCCGACTGCTTTGCCCTCTTGGTTTCACCTCTACCGCGCAGTTGACATCAACGACAAGGGACAAATCCTTGCTGAAGGGACCGGCCTGAACGGGGAGTTGCATAGCGCATTTCTGTTGACACCCACTGGAGCATCCGGTGAGCCGAAGGAAGGCGACCTCACAGGCGATGGCACTGCTGGCGTGCCCGACCTGCTCATGCTGCTCAGCGCATGGGGCGAATGTGCTGATCTCGGCGCGTGCGATGCAGATCTTGATGGAGATGGCAGCGTCGGCGTGCCGGACCTGCTTGTGCTGCTTGCGGCGTGGGGGTGAGAAACGAAACGTCGAAACGTCAAACGTCCAAACGTACTACGCACACTGACCACCTAGCTCCTAACTCCTACCACTCATCAGATGCTCAATTCACTCAAACAGTACATCCTTCGCTCGCAGTTTCTTTTCGTCGCGGCCACGTCGTTGATCGGCTCATTTGCCTCAGTGTCACTTGCAGGCGAATGCGACCAGTTCAGCGTGGTACCGAGTCCGAATCCCGGGTCGCGCGGCAACTTCCTCAACGCCATCGACTCAGCCGGGCCGGGTGCCATCTGGGCGGTCGGTCACAACCGCGTGCCCGGCGTGCCGTCGATCACGAGCGACACGCTTCCGCTCGCGCTCAACTGGAACGGCAGCGCGTGGTCAATCTCGCCGCTGCCGGCTCTGCCAGCGCCAGCCAACGGCCCCAATGCGTATCTCAATGGCGTGGCTGTCTTGAGCCCGGACGACGTGTGGGCGGTCGGCGGCGCGAATCCGCCGGATGAATTGCAGAAGCCGCAGACGCTCGTGTTCCATTTCGATGGCTCGAACTGGGAGAAGATTCCAAGCCCCGTTGCGCATCCAAACAACAGCGGCTCGTTCTTCAACGATGTCGCAGGCGTCTCGAGCGATGACCTGTGGGCTGTGGGCGAGATGAACGAGAACTTCCTCGCAGCACACTTCGACGGCTCAAACTGGACGCAGACGCCTGTTCCGCCGGGCGACTTGGAGAACCAGGAACTGCGCGCACTTTCAGTGATCGACAGCGATGATGTCTGGGCTGCCGGCGGCACGGGCGAAGGCGCAGCGCAGCCGATCATCGTGCACTGGGACGGCTCTTCATGGGGCACGCCGATTCCGCATCCTCCGCAGTCGCAGTACAACGGCCTTTGGGATGTGATCGCCTTCTCGATGAATGACATCTGGGTCGCCGCCAACCGCGTTGACGTTCAACCTGCTCAGCAGGTGTTCCTGCATTGGGACGGCTCGTCGTGGACGAGCTATGCCGCGCCGCAGTTCCACTCCGCGCGCTATGTCGGCACGTCGAATGACCTCTACTCTGTTGCGTACAACGAGGTGATGCACTGGGACGGCTCTTCATGGAGCCAGGTCGCAACGCTCGAGCCGTTCATGCCCTTCGGCGGCTTCAACGATGCGGTGCAACTTGAGAACGGAACGATCATCGGCGTGGGTCGAACCGAGGCGGGCGATGAGGCCCAGACGCTCTCCGCGATGTTCGAACAGTGCGCTCATGAATCGCCTGCCGATCTTGACGATGATGGAAGCGTGAGCGTTCCCGACCTGCTGCAACTGCTCGCGTCATGGGGGACGTGCGCGCAGTCATCGACATGCCCTGCTGATCTGGATGGCGACGGCTCAGTCGGCGTGAGCGATCTGCTGCTCCTTTTACAATTCTGGAGTTGAGCCCGCGCGCTGAGCAGACGCCAAGCCGAACCACCGGTCTCGACGACGATGGCGGAACGCAGTGCTACCTCTAGGGCGCCCACGCCATCGCCCATGACGGCGTCTAGGCCGTCAGCCACTGCAAGACCCCGCAAAGTCACGGCCACGTCAGACGCAACCTCTCACCCTTCGCTGGGACGGCTCGGAGTGGACCGTACACGAAACGCCGATCGCTGCATAGAGCCAGCAGAAACGAAGCGTCAAAGCCATCGCAACGAAGACTCCAAAGGCAAGTCCTGCCGCGCTAGGCAGCGACATTGATTGGATGCAGACGGGATAGCGTGCTCAACTACGCCGCAGTCCAGATGCATCTCGACGAGGATGGGGCTTTCATGCGCGCCACAGCATCTTGAAAAAGCAGCCAGCTCTGCCGGCTCGATAGCGCTTGAGCGGGCTCTGGTCACAGATTCGGGTCCATTCCCTAGTTTGATTGAGCCGTCGACTGGTATGTTGGCTGAACGTCGCCCCAAAACTTGCCACTTTACGAGGACGCAAGGCCATGACCAAGCTTCAAGCATCGAAGTCCGCCTCTCGCCGCACCAAATCGACCACAACATCCAGCCGCAAACGAAAGGACGCTGTTGATACAGCAGCACTCCTCAATGCATTGCTGGCGCTCAAGAAGGGCGATTTTTCAGTACGCCTTCCAAACGACTGGACCGGCGTGGCGGGGAAGATTGCGGACACGCTCAACGAAGTGCTCGAGTCGAACGAGCAGATGGTCAACGATGTCAATCGCGTCTGCCATAGCGTGGGCAAAGAAGGCCAGATCAACGAGCGGCTTGCGGCGGTGAACGCGCCGGGTCATTCGGGGCGTTGGGGCACGCTGGTTGAATCCATGAACACGCTGATTGATGACCTCGTGCAGCCGACGAGCGAGATGGCGCGCGTGATCGGCGCGGTCGCCAAGGGTGACCTTTCACAAACGATGGCGATGGAAGTGGATGGCCGGCCGCTGAAGGGCCAGTTCCGCAAGGCGGCTCACACCGTGAACACGATGGTGGATCAACTTTCATCCTTCGCTTCGGAAGTGACCCGCGTGGCCAGAGAGGTCGGCACGGAAGGCAAACTCGGCGGCCAGGCGGAAGTCGAAGGCGTGGCCGGCATCTGGAAAGACCTCACCGACAACGTCAACCTCATGGCCAACAATCTCACCGATCAGGTGCGCAACATTGCAGAGGTGACGACTGCTGTGGCGAACGGTGACCTGTCGAAGAAGATCACCGTCGATGTGAAGGGCGAGATTCTCGAACTCAAGGACACCATCAACACCATGGTGGACCAGCTTTCGTCCTTTGCTTCAGAAGTGACGCGCGTGGCGAGGGAGGTCGGCACGGAGGGCAAGCTCGGCGGCCAGGCCGAAGTGACCGGCGTCGCAGGGACGTGGAAGGATTTGACCGACAACGTCAACTTGATGGCATCCAACCTCACTGCCCAGGTGCGCAACATTGCAGAGGTGACCACGGCCGTTGCTCGCGGTGACCTTTCGAAGAAGATCACCGTCGATGTCAAGGGTGAGATTCTCGAACTCAAAGACACCATCAACACCATGGTGGATCAACTTTCGTCCTTCGCTTCGGAAGTCACCCGCGTGGCCAGGGAGGTCGGTACGGAAGGCATCCTCGGCGGGCAGGCGGAAGTGACCGGCGTTGCAGGCACTTGGAAGGATCTCACAGACAACGTCAATCTCATGGCCAACAACCTGACGGGCCAGGTGCGCAACATTGCAGAGGTGACCACGGCCGTTGCTCGCGGTGACCTTTCG
>CAZFZT010000044.1:0-26346 GCA_964523675.1 uncultured Isosphaeraceae bacterium | reverse complement strand
GTTACTGCAGCCTCCCGTAGGAGTCCGGGCAGTGTCTCAGTCCCGATGCGGCGGGTCATGCTCTCACACCCGCTACCCGTCTAAGGCTTGGTGAGCCGTTACCTCACCAACAACCTGATAGGACGTTCCCCGCTCCCGAGGCAGCAAGCCTTTGATCCCGAAGGACCACATCGAGTATTACCCCAGGTTTCCCTGGACTATCCTCGACCTCGGGGTACGTAGAAACGTATTCCTCGCCCTTTCGCCGCTCTACTCGGGGCCGAAGCCCCTTTCGCGCTCGACTTGCATGTTTTAGCCATGCCGCCAGCGTTCAATCTGAGCCAGGATCAAACTCTTCAATTGATTTCTCGAATCCGCGCCGAAACGCGGTTGATGATCCGAAGATTTGAGCCGTGGCGACCGGCCTGCCGGCTTAGTGGCAGACCGGACGGTCTCATCGCGCTTCAACAACGCGATGCCAGCGGGCGGCTAAACCCGCTGGTGGTTCTCGAACATCCTGCCCGACACCTCGCCGAAACGAAGCATCACGCAAGCTGTTGAATTGACTTATCTGGCATCACAAGGATGTCCGAAGGACGATCGGGCTGTGAGATCGATCGCCCCATGGTTTTTTTCCCGTTCGACCGAACCGTGTGAACGATTCGAACGTCCGGGCACATCCTCGCGGCGTACCCAACTGTTCACTTTTCAAGGAGCCGAACGGGCAGCACAAAGCCGCCCGGGTTGCTTGCCGGGATGATTCCTGGCAGGGATGGAGATTCTAGTCATCCGCCCCATGCTGTCAAGCCGCTCAACGTCAATCTGGTGAAAAATCTCAAGCTGACGCCGCTCTATCGCTCGGCATCGCACCATCCGCCGTGCGACGAGCTCGCTCTGCAACTGCAACAACTGCCTCAATGACTCGTCCAACCCTCAACGGGCGAAGCAGCCGGGTCGCTGCCCCCAATGACGAACCGGTTGTCCGCACATCATCCACAAGAATGACGTGCCTTCCTTGAAGTGGCCACCCACCGATTCTGCGCCTCACCCGCATCCCCCGCCTCGCATTGATCCGCCGCATCCCCTTGGGGACCGTTAGCTGCGTCGGCCCGTTTGACTTGGCAAGCACACGCAGCAACGGCACCCCCAGCTCACGTGCCACCGAGAGCCCGAGCACCTCAGCATGATCAATCCCTCGATGGACCCGGCGTAGCCATGGCATCGGCATTGGCACGACCACAGCACGCTCCAAATCGATCACATGCGCTTGGCGCAGAGCACGACCGAGTTCGCCGCCGAGATGCCACCCCATCTGTATCCACCTCGCATACTTGATCTCCAAGACCCACGCTCGCAAGGAATCGCTATATGTTCCCAAACGCACAATTCCATCACTGGAGATGGGCTTGTCGCGGCATGATCCGCAACCGCGCCCATCTGCCTCACCAAGCCCGACCGTTTCGCCGCATCGATGACAGTACCGCGTTCGATCAGCAGGTCGCCACCCTGACTCCTCGATCGCCTTTGCCACGGGTGGCAGTGACCAGCCGATCCATTCTTCGCAGAACTGATCGCATTCTTGAGAAGCAAGCCGCGCCCACTTCCGCATGTCAGGCATGCGCCACTGCCATCGCATGTGCAGATCATAGCAGCGGCAACAGCGGCTCCATTCCGCTGCGCCCGCGAGCTGGCCGAGCGAAGCGCCCCTGCGGTACCGTATCATCACCCTTATGTCTGTTTCTGGCCAGATCCTGATAATCGGCGGCGGTGTCATTGGAACGAGTGCAGCGTATTACCTCGCGAAGCGCGGCTCGAATGTCACGCTCCTTGATCGCGGCAATTTCGACACCTGCTGCTCGACCGGCAACGCGGGCATCATCGCACTGGGCCACCCCCCCATGCCGCGCCCTGGATTGGTCGGGCAAACCATGCGGATGCTCTTCAATCCACTGAATCCGCTCTACATTCCGCCGCGCCTTGATCGGGAACTCATCAGCTGGATGTGGCGGTTTCGCAAGGCATGTTCCTCAGAACATTTCGAACGCAGCATGAAAGCCCTTGCTGAACTCGGCTTCGCAGCGGGCGAAGCGTTCGATGCCCTGATCGACGACGAAAACATCCAGTGTGAGTACCACCGGACTGGATGGCTAGACGTATTTGGCACAGAGAGTCGCTTCTCACAAGGTCGCGCTGAGGCAGAACTCATTCGCTCGTACGGCTACGACGTTCATGTTCTCAGCGGTACCGAGTTGCGATTTCGAGAGCCGGCGTTCAAAGAAGGCATTGTCGGCGCTGCACACTACACCGATAGTCGCTTTGCCAATCCCGGACTGTTTTTGCGCGAGATCGCCCACCGTGCGAGACAGCAAGGCGCGGCGCTTCGGAACGGTGTGGAGGTGCGCTCGATTGAACGCAAGGGTGATACGTGCATTGGCGTCGTGCTTGAAACCGGTGAGAGACTTTCAGCGCAGACGATCATCCTTGCCGGTGGCATATGGTCGTCTCAACTTGCGCGGCGAATCGGCGTCAACATTCCGATGCAACCTGGGAAGGGCTACCACATGAATGTGCTCCTGCCTGAGACATCGCCCCGGGTCAGTACGACATCTGTCCTGGCTGAGAGCTTTGTTGCAGTCACACCCATTACACCCCTCGAGTCACAAGTGCACGCCGCGCCTGGGAGCAACGGCACCAAGTCGCAACTGTCGCGGAGCAACGCCCTGAGACTTGCCGGCACAGTGGAGTTCTCAGGAATGAACCACAACCTCGTTCACAGTCGGCTCGACATGTTGCGACGAGGCGCACGTGAGTATCTGCACGGCATCGATCAGGCAGAGGTGCATTCGACCTGGTGCGGGCTGCGACCTTGCACTGCTGATGGGCTGCCCGTCATCGGATGGGCAAGCGAAGTTGCAAACCTCTATATCGCTACAGGACATGCCATGATGGGCTTTGCACTTGGCCCCATCACCGGCCGCATCATCTGCGAATCCCTACTCGAAGGAGAGCCCTCGGTTGACATCCGCGCCTTCTCTCCCGCACGATATGCGAAGGGCGTCGCGCGGCAAGAAGCACGTCATTGCAGTGAGAGCGTCCTACGTTGAATCCGCCAACTCCATCAGCCCCATCGTCAGCAACCCTTACCGCAGAAGTTTCGCCAGTTCCGCATCATCATAGACCATCGTGATGAGACGGTTAATGCGCATCATGCGAAAGAGGTCTGTCAGTTCGCGGTTCAGCGCGACCGTATAAGTCGCCGCGCCGACCACATGTGCGGAGTTGCGCACATCGATGCACATGCCGAGACCGACACTCGTCATCCTGTTGACTTGCGACATATCAAGCACCAGAGCGCGAAGCCGCTTGCCCATCTTGGCAATGGCCCCATTCACCTCTCGCGAAATGATTTGCGAAGCGCGCTCATCTACCGATGGCCCCACAAGAGTTGCCCTTATGATGCTGCCCTTACTGGCGATTGCGACGAACTGTGGAGCTGCGCTCCGGCTGCTTGTTTGCGTCAACATGCCGAGTCTATCGGCGGCTGTAGTCCGCCGAAATCGTCCTCCGCAAGTCGTCCCGTGGCTGCGGGCTCTCCTTCGCCAGTGCGACCAGTAGAACATGCGCGACGCGATCATCTTGCCGCGCACTGCGGACCCTCTGAAGCCCTATAAGCAGCTGCCACCCATCCCCCTGCCATCCATTATCGTTGCGAAACGTGTAAGCGTCGGTCAGGATCCGGATGGTTCGGCCGTAAATCCCTTGTCTTCAACCGCTTCGATAACCCTCAAGACGATCGCTTCCTCATTCTCGGCATCAACGACGACCTCTGCCGATGCATCATCAAAGGAAACGGTGCATCGCTGCACTCCGTCGATCTTAGCGATCGCGTTCCGTGCAGTTACGGCACATCCATCGCAATGAAGCCCCTCAATCTTGAAATGGATGACCTTCCCGGCCGTATCCTCGGCCGCCACTGTTGATTCCGAAGCGACTCCACACCCGTGCATCAAGCCCGGAGTTGCGAATACAGCAACCAGGAGAACGAGCCAGAAAACGCATTCTCCGGCGAACGGACGGCTGCTCTTTTCGGATCGGTTTGAAGGATTGTCGTTGTGATGTTGCATGAGAGGAGAATCAAGTGATGATGCGGCACGCTTACGCCCTGCCTTCTCCGCCAGCTGCGGGGCGAATCTTGCCTGCGATATCCGGCTTCGAAGCAGCAATCTGATCAGCGACCTCACGCCGATGCACGTCCACTTCGCGTGGAAATGAAAATGCGACGCGGACGCGATCGCCTTTGATCGACACGATGCGCACGATCCCCTGCGGGTTTGCCGGATCACCTATGACGACTTCTTCGCCTTCCCTGCGTGTAATAACGAGCATCTGAGGGACCTCCTGCCCTGTGTCATGAGCGCGTGCATGCGCGATCCACCGGCACAAGAATACCTCATGGTAGGGGGCCGCGGCAATTGAATTCCACGGATTTTTTTGACGCGACTGCCCTTTCAACCCCCTATAAAGGCACAGGAAGCCCCTACGGGACTGCTTCTACTGCGGTGACCCCCGGGATGTGTTCCTTGAGATTCCTTTCGATGCCCGCCTGGAGCGTCATGGTGCTTGACGGACAGCCGACGCATGCCCCATGAAAGCGCACTGCGACCACACCGTCTTCGCTCACATCGACTAACTCCAGATCCCCCCCATCGGACTGGACAGCTGGTCGGATCAGATTGAGGACATGCTCCACTTGGTCCCGAAGCCCCGCCCCGCCATCGCGGCCTGGGCGATGCTCATGCTGGTGGATGTTCGTGTTGTCGCTCATGCGTCCACATCAATGGTATCGCGAAGTCGTTCACCTGGCCAGCATGGGAAGAACGCTGCGGCCTTCGGCTCCTGTGGCGCCGGACCCCCGATCGGCTCAGCGATTGAAGCAGCGCCCGCATATCGCGAGTAAAGTGCGCTCATGCTTACCCGCTCTACTGCCGGTGTTGTCTTCGCTTGGTTCGCTCTGGCTGTCACCGGATGCGCCGCGCCCAAGATCACTGATCCCTTGGCCGAACTGACCCGCGCAGATGGACACGAGCGGCGGCAGCTTGCTGCCATTGCGATGCTGGATGCACAGCCCCGAGACCCCGCCTATATCGAGCAGCTACACGCTCTCGTCTGGAAGCCAGCGTACTACACCAACGAAGTGCGGGAGGCGGCAGTCGAGCGGCTCGCGCAAGTTGACCTCGAAGGGCTCAAACGAACGATTCGCCAACGACTGCCCAATATGAATGCTGCGATGTGGCGGTGGCTTACGCGGCTTTCTGCAATCATTGCAGAGCGCGGCTGGACGGACCTCTCGCCAGCATTGGTGAGCAGCTGGGCGAGGCCGACCGCACTCGTGGCGAGCGAGAATGATCGGCCTGAGTATCAGGCACTCGCACGGCTACATGGGCCGGATCACGTCGTTGACGTCATCTTCGACCTTTTTGTTGAATCCAACGCTGTCGCCCAGCAGGGATTTCGGACGCGATGCTGGGAGTTGATGCTGCGGCTGGGACAGCGCGGTCGGCTTGTCGATCTGATCCGCTCCGCAGAGTTTCCTCCGGATGACGCCATGCTCCTCGACCTGCATGCCGGCGCGAGCGAACTGGGCATCATCCCGGCGAATCGCGAAGAAATTCTTTGGCTCCGATCACTTCGCGCCCCGGAACGGACGGAGTTCTGGTCGGACGCGGTGCAGGCGATTAATGCACTCAATGCGGCTCGCCGATCTGAACTGGAACTGCGCGACCTCGCCATCATCGTCGCAGCGTACCGCCATGAGCCGGAACTGCTCGAACGCTCACGGAGCGAACTGTATGCGCGGCTCGAATCGCATCTGCGCGACCAGCGTCATCATGTCCCGCGCACGAACTATGACAACATTCGCAGTGGGCGAGAGCGCCTGCATGAATTTGCGGACGTCCTGACATGGGGCGACCTCGCAGCGATGCTCCTGGCTATTCGCGCCGTTCAATCGCCGGGCATGGTGGAGCACCTCTTTGACTTTGCTGAGCGTGACCGCCTGGACGAATCGACCGAATATGGCGGTGTGTTACGCCTCGACAGCATTGGACAGTTCGAGCTGGTCGAGTTCCCGCCGCGTATTCGCCACCACGACCATAAGTTCCTTGCGCCGCAGGAGATGTTCGATGCGGCCTACACCTCACTCTTCCATTTCCACTACCACGTACAGCGGATTCGCAACACCGAGTTCACCGGACCCGGCCTGGGTGATATCAACTATGCCGACAACACTCGCGCCAACTGCCTGGTCTTCACGTCGGTCGGTCGCGACACGTTGAATATGGATTTCTATCGTCACGGCCGTGTCGTGGTGGATCTGGGCGAGGTAAAACGCAGGAAGTGATACCGCAGCACCGGCAGCGGCGGACGCGAAGCTGGAGGCAGGAAGGAGTGCGGAGAGCTCCATAGCACAGACCTTGCCTCGATCCAACACGTAGGTACGGCGTTTGCAACGCTGACCTTCTGTCTCATTCAGGACAGGAGGTCCACCATGAAAACGCGTCGAATCCGAAACATTCTGACTGCCTTGAGCGCGGCAATTGCGCTTGGCGCAATAATCGCGCCGACATCCGCGACAACAGTGCAGGATCTCGTCCGCATCAAGGGACACGAGCGGAACGTTCTCACCGGAATGGGAATCGTCATCGGACTCGACGGCACGGGGGATCAGTCACGAGATTCGCTTGTCGCTGCGCGTCCGTATGCGCAGCTGATGCAGAACCTCGGCAATCCCATCGCGAGCATCGACGACCTAGCCAAGGCAGACGCCTACGCGCTCGTGCAGGTGACTTTGGAGATTCCGGCAACCGGCGTACGTGAGGGTGATCGGCTCGATGTCTATGTTGAAACGCTCTTCAATGCGACCTCACTGGCAGGCGGTCGCCTTGTCGTTTCGATGCTGCGGCCGCCCCTGCCTGATTCGCCCGACCTCATGCCGATGGCGTATGCGAGTGGCGCGATCGCAATCGAAGGGATCAACCCCCGCAGCGGTGTCGTGCGACTCGGTGGCCAAATGCTCCAGGACATCCGGACCAACCCCGTGAGCCCAAATGGCACCATCACGCTGGTCCTGAAGGACCAATATGCCGGCTACCCCGTGGCAACAACCATCGCTGCAGCCATCAATGACGAGTTCGTGCTGGAAGGGTACGCTGATGTCGCCCGCGTTGAAGATGCAAAGAACATTCGCATCATCATCCCACCTGCCGATCGACCCCGTCCTGCACAGTTCATTGCAGTCCTGATGACGATCCCCATCGACCCATCACTCCTTCAGACGGAGGCGCGAATCGTCATCAATGAGAAGCAGGGAATCATTCTCGTCTCCGGCAATGTCGAGATTGGACCGGTCGGTATCACCCATCGCGGCCTGTCCATCACAAGCATCACGCCCGAGCCAGAGCCGAACGAGTTCAATCCACTCGTCGAGACGCGCACCTGGACCGGCATTGACACAACAGACCGTCGAAGCCGGGCTTCGACGCGGCTGGTCGATCTGCTTCGTGCGCTTGACCAACTCAATGTCGGTGTGAACGACCAGATCGCCATTATCCATGAACTCAAGAAGACAGGCGCACTTCACGCGCAGGTCGTGGTGGATTAGCCATGAATGTCGCATCCATTCGACCAGCGAACTTCAACCCCGCGCCACATCCCAGCGCACTGGGTGGTTCTTCATTCGGAGACGCTCTGCGCGATGCTGATGCTCTCCAGAGTCCGGATGCGCGCCAGGTTGAAGCGCGCGAAGCTGCGAAATCACTCGTTGCCTCCGCATTCGTCGTTCCGCTGCTCGCTTCAGTCCGCGAGACCAGCTTTGCGACGGGGCCGTTCGCACCCACGATGGCGGAGCGGCGTTTCGGTCCAATCATCGATCAACAGATTGCGGATCAGATCATGAGCGGCACGAACTTTGCAGTCGTGGATGCCGTGGTTGATCGCCTACATGCACCGCAATCCAAACCATGACATCCATCGCCAAGTCAACATCGCTTTCACAACAGGTCGCAGCACTGGCTCAGGTCCTCGAGTCGCAACTCAGGGAGTATCGCGCACTCCTCGAATGTATTGAGCAGAAGAGCGAAGCCATTCGCCACGCACAGCTTGAGGTGATGCCTGCCATCTTTGAGAAGGAGCACGCGATCATCGAGCGTCTGGCCGTCGCCGAACGAACGCGCATCAAACTCCTGCAGCAGCTGAGCGGAGTCATCGATTCGAACGCAACTGCGCCGCTTCGTATCACACAGATCGCCGAGGCGCTTCCGAGTGAAGCCGATCGCGAGCGGCTCCTTGACATCGCTGAGCAACTCCGCAGCGCCGCCACTCAGGCCAAGGAACGCAGTTCGATTGTTCGCGCCGCTGCGGACACGCTGGCGCGGCATATGAGCGGCGTCATGCAGTCCGTTCGCTCCGCGCTCACTCGAGCAGGTGTTTATGAGCAAAAAGGTCGTCTTGCAGTCGGCACGCAGCTTGACTTCAGCGTCGATGTACGTAGCTAGCACCCCCCACCGAGCAGGTTCATGCCATGAGTCTCAATGCAGCACTTCAAATTGGACGCTCCGCCCTGCTGACGAGCCAGACCGCATTGCAGGTCGCCGGCGACAACATGGCAAATGCAGCCACGAAGGGTTTCCATCGTCGCAGCATTCATCTCACGCCGATGCGCGGCCAGATGCTGGCGGGCCACTCGATCGGCCAAGGCGTTCGCATGCTCGCCATACGTCGGGAAATCGATTTCGCACTTCAGTCGCGATTTCGAAATGCCACGAGCAACGAACACGCGGCGATGGTCAATCAGCAGTTCCTCACCGCGATGGAGACGCTGCAGAACGAATTGAGCGACAACGACCTCTCCAGCGAACTCTCCGCCTTCTTCAATAGCTTCTCAGAGCTTGCAAACACTCCGACCGACATTGCCGTCCGCGGCTTGGTGATTCAACAGGGGCAATCCCTCGCCGCGCGTATTGCGACCATGCGGGAGGACTACAACTCACTGCGAACGCAGGTTGATTCGAATCTCGCGGTGAATGTCGAGCAGGTCAATGGCCTTCTCACTGAGATTGCGACACTCAATGAACAGATTATGGAAGCCGAGGTAGGCGAGACGCAGATCGGAGCGCTGCGCGACCAGCGCGACTCTCTCATCAATGAACTCTCGCAGTACATGGATATCTCCGTCCATGAACAAACCAGTGGCGCCGTCGATATTCACGTCAACTCTCTGCCGGTACTGCTTGGGGCTGACACGCTGGGGATCAAGTTCCATAGCGAGAACGTCGACGGCCAGAAGCAGGTATCGATCCGCCTCGCCTCGGACGGCTCGCATCTCCAGGTCACGGGCGGCTCCATTGGTGCGCTCGTTACACAGCGTAAAGAAACCATCGAGCCGATGACCGCCGCGCTCGAGACATTTACGACGCAGCTGATCTTTCAGGTCAACCGCATTCATTCGCAGGGACAGGGGCTCAAGGGTTTCAAATCAGTTACAGGTTCGTATGCCTTAGAAAGCGCAACCGTTTCACTCAACTCCTCCGCGTCGGGCTTGCCCTTTCAAGTGGGCAATGGGAGCTTCCAGATTCATGTCACACACGCTGAAACTGGTGTGAAGACCACACATCAAATCCAGGTCGACGGCAACACGATGTCGCTCAATGACCTGATCAATGAAATTAATGTCGTGACAGGTGTACCCAATGTCACCGCTGGCGTCGGCGCTGGCAATACATTGACACTCAATGCCGGCTCGGGCTACGAAATCAGCTTCTCCGATGACACGAGTGGCGCGCTCGCTGCCCTTGGGATCAACACCTTCTTCACCGGAAGCCATGCGGCCGACATCGGCGTCAACCAGGTCATCGTCGATGACCCCGCCTTGCTCGCAGCAGGCGAAGGGCATGTGGATGGCTCCAATGGCACAGCCCTCGCGCTTGCCAACCTCCAGGATGCTGCCGTTGCGGAATTGGGCGGAATGAGTCTCACCGGTTACTGGCAAAATTCCGTCAACTGGCTTGCCGTTCGAACGAGCGCGGCGAACGCTGCGGCAGAGACTACATACACCGTCCGCGCGAGCATCGAAGCGCAGATTCAATCTGTCTCCGGTGTTTCGCTTGACGAGGAATCAATCAACCTCTTGACGTTTCAGCGACAATATCAGGCGGCCGCAAAGTACATCGCGACCATCGACGAGACCATGCAGACGCTGCTAGCACTCTGATGGTTCGCTCAATAGTCATCCACCTTCCGAAGCAATGTCCTCGATTCCCTCAAATCTCTCTCGCGTCTCGAATCAACTGGCTTCACAGTTGATGCTCAGCTCATTGCAGAGGACTGGGACGAATCTCCTTGAGTCGCAGATCAAACTCTCATCCGGCAAGGCGGTGCTATCTCCATCTGACAATGTGCGCTCCGCCAGCACAATTGCGGTCCTCAATTCCATTATCGAACGGCGTGAGCAGCGGGTGCGCAATCTCTCACACGGTGAGGCGGTGCTCAATAACATTGACGCAACCCTCGCAGACGCGCTCGACATGGTGCTGGAGGCAAAGTCGATCGGTCTTTCGGAGATCGGAGCAGGCAGCGACGCCGAAACGAAGGCCGCGCAGGCAATCGTCATCGACTCGATGATCAATGAGATGATCTCGATCGCAAATCGAAAGTACCAGCAGACCTACCTGTTCGGCGGAGCAGCAACCGGATCGCCACCAATGCAGAGCATGGGCAACGGCTGGCTTTATAAAGGGAAAGGCACCGGGCTCTACACCGATTTGGGTATGGCGCTTCCACTTCCCGTCACTGTGTCAGCCGCCCATGCCTTTGGAGCAATGAGCACGCGCGTTGAGGGGAATCGGGATCTTGATCCCGCGCTCACTGGCAACGTCCTTCTCGCAGACCTTCGAGGCGCCAACGGCCAGGGAGTCTCCATTGGCTCAATCAGCGTTGACGTGAATGGTACGCAGATGACAGTTGATCTGTCGGACGCGATCAAGGTGCAGGATGTCATCGATACGCTTCAAACGGCGATTCAGACTGTTGATCCCGGCGCAGTGGTGGAGGTTGACCCCGTCGGCGAAAGCGGCATTGCGATCACACCAAGCGCCGGGATGGACGTCACCATCGGCGATCTATTCAGTGACCCGATCGCCCAGGATCTGGGCATCAATATGACCTTCACCGGCGGCGCAACCACCGTCGGCGCCGATCTCAATCCCAAGCTGACCGAGCTCACGCACCTTTCGACGCTCTCAGGTGTCAGCTTTCCGCTCGGGACCATACGACTGAGCAACGGCGGCCAGGTGCGTGAACTGGATCTTTCAGGCGCCGAAACCGTCGCGGACCTCATGACGCTCGTGAACGCTCTCGACATTGGCGTCCGAGTCGAGATCAATGAGGGTCAGGACCGCCTCAACTTTGTCAACGAACTCTCAGGCTCTCCGAACCTGGGCATGAGCGTCAGCGAAGTGGGTGGTGGCACCGTTGCCAGTGAATTGGGCGTGCGCTCATTCACTGGCTCGACGCTTCTCGCCGATTTCAATAACGGGCTTGGCGTCTCCATTCTCTCCGGGAACATCGATCCGCAGACTGGCCTGCCAGATCCAAATGCAGACCTCGACTTCCGCGTCACCCTCAAAGATGGAAGAGCCTTTGACGTGGACCTCGCCGGCGCCCTCACGGTGCAGGACGTCATTGACGCCGTCAATGCGGCGGCCGCCGGCGCCGGCATCGCGATCCCGGCTGAGTTCGAAGCAGGTCTCGTTGCCGACGGGAACGGCCTGGCGCTGACTGACAACACGCCGCCGGCCGGCGGCACGACCACTGTAAGCGCGCTCAACGGCTCGCATGCGGCTGAGCAACTCGGCATCTTGGGCGCAACGACCAGCGCAACTTTGAGCGGTGAAGATCGCGCAACAGTTGCCGTTGACGGTCTCATCTCACACCTGATCGCCCTTCGTGACGCCTTAAACGCGAATGATGAGAATGGCATATCGCTTGCGACTGAGCGACTTGAGAAGGATCTCGAGCGACTCACCATGACCCGCGCCGAAGTGGGTTCACGGAGCCAACGGCTGCTCGCAGCCAGGCATCGCGAGGAGGACCTTCAGTTGCAGGACATTGGCCTCAAGAGCCAGTTCGAAGATTTGGATTACACAGAAGCCGCACTCAAGTTCTCGATCCTTCAGCAACAGTTACACGCAGGACTACAAACAGCGGCCCAGGTATCCTCAATGACATTGCTTGATTTTCTACGATAGAAACGACCACTGCCAGCTGATTGTCGGCAGGATGAAACTTGGAAGAGGAGAAGGAAGATCAAAGCGGACCACGCCACCGGCCGGCGTGAACCCGCAGCAGTGAGGAGCCCGTAGCAAGCGCGTTCTTGGAGTAGAGAGCGGCGAGCGCGGGGCCAAGGAATGGCAAGGCCGAGGCAACGCAGTGCGGAACAACCGCACCATGAAGGAGCGTTCTCATGAACGTGCAGACCACACGATTTGGAACAGTTGACATCGACGAAAGCCGCATCATCACCTTCCCCGCGGGACTGCTCGGGTTCGCGAGTTACAAGCGCTACGTCCTTCTTCAACCTGATGAAGAGGGCGTGTTCTTCTGGCTGCAATCACTCGATGCGCCGGACCTGGCGTTTGTGGTGACCGATCCCGCCCTCTGGGTTGAAGAGTACCAGGCGACGATTCGGCGCGAGCAGATGGAAGAGCTCGGCATGAGCGCCGCTGAGGAAGCTCAGGTCTTCGTCATCGTCAACAAGTACGATCGAAGTCTGACAGCAAACCTGCAGGGGCCGCTCGTCGTCAACCTGCAGAATCAAAAGGCGATGCAACTCGTGCTTGCGGAGAAGAAATGGTCGACGCGCCACGAGATCGTCCGACTCGCCGAAGTCGCGCATGCGGCGTCGGCTTAGAAATTGAAGAACGTGAGGTGTTGGCATGCAATGTGCAGCACAACGATGCATGAGTCGCACGACCCGCCACTTGCATCCCCCAACGCCTAAGTCGTATCCCTCGAGGCATGGACGCCTCATCACCCGCGTTCCACGGAAGGAGCGGTTGCAATGCTGGTGCTCTCACGACACCGCGACGAAACCATCATCATCGGCGACGAGATCGAGCTGACCGTCGTCGACATACGAGGCGACAAGGTCCGCCTGGGCATCAAGGCCCCCTCGCACATCGCTGTGCATCGCAAGGAAGTCTATGAAGCGATCCGGCGCGAAAATGAGCGGGCAGCCCGAATTGAAGGCGGCGGCTTTGGCAGCGTCTCAGGATCATTCAGTAGCGGCATCAATCGCCGCTCCATCAGCCCAGGACCTGCGAAGCTTTCACAACGGGCACCGAAACGAGAAAGCGCCTGAACATCATCTGTGCGTGAGATGCGTCTCACGAACTCAAGCTAACATTCACTTTTCATGTGTCAATATTCAGATCACACCGGCCACCCAGCCGATTTCAAAACGTCATAACGTTCCATTCATTCAGCTCTTTTCATTCATCCGCGTAACAAACGCACGACCGAAACCTCGAGAGTCATGTTTCTTCAGATGACGGATCGTCTGAGCTTCTCGAGCGCAACATCCAGCCGCTAATCAAGGAGGATTGCGATGGCTAGGATCAACACGAACATCGCATCACTGATCGCGCAAAGCAATCTCACCCGGTCTCAAGAGGACATGAATGTCCGACTGCAGCGCCTCTCGACCGGCATTCGAATCAACCGTGGCGCGGATGACCCTGCAGGGCTCATCATCTCGGAGCGACTGCGCAGCGAGATGAAAGGCCTCGACCAGGCCATCCGCAACTCCGAACGCGCCAGTTCAGTGATTGCCACCACCGAAGGATATCTTGCCGAGGTTGCTGACTTGCTCAACTCGATCAAGTCGCTCGTGATCGAGGCGGCGAACAGCGGCGCGGTCAGTCAGGAAGAAATTGAAGCCAACCAGTTGCAGATCGATAGTGCGATCGAGTCGATTACGCGCATCTCCAACACGGCGAGCTTCGGCGGCCTGCAACTGCTCAATGGATCACTCGACTACCTCACCTCGGGTGTCGACACCGACGCCATTGATGGTATGAAGATCTTCAGTGCCCAGTTCGGCAACGCTTCATCCATTGCCGTTGACGTCAACGTCGTCGCCTCGGCTCGAACTGGATCGCTGTTCCTCTCTGGCGCAACAGGTTCACTTGCGAACAGTGTTACGATTGAAATCGCGGGCAACCTCGGCGTCCAGACGCTTTCGTTCGTCTCGGGGACGACCATGAGCGCGATCGTTGCCGCCGTCAACTCGGTCAAGGATTCGACAGGCGTGAGCGCTGCGCTGGCCGTCGGCGGTCAGTTGACCAGCGGTGTCCGATTCAACTCGATCCAGTACGGTTCCGATCAATTCGTTTCCATCAAGAAGGTCGGAGCCGGCGGCGCTTTCACCACCTACAACACGGCCGGCGGAAATGAAGTTCAGCATGCCACAGGTAGAGACGTGACGGCAATCGTCAACGGCGCGCTGGCGACTGGCAAGGGCCTCAAGATTTCTCTGAATGCTCCCACTCTTAGTATTGAAGTTGCACTTACCACCGCATTGGGTACGAGCACCAGCAACACGACATTCTCGGTCACTGGCGGCGGCGTAACGTTCCAGCTCGGCCCATCTGTCAATGCGACGCAGCAGATCGGTTATGGGATTCAGTCCGTGGCTGCCAGCAGGATCGGCGGCGCGACGATTGGCGGCGTCCGGCACTTTCTGGACTCGCTCCGGTCCGGCCAGGCCAATTCGATCGCGGCCGGCCAAGCGGAGAATGCTGTCAAGGTGCTCGAGTCAGCGATCACAGACGTCTCGGTCATCCGTGGTCGGCTCGGCGCGTTTGAGCGTAACACCATCCAGACGAATATGCGCGCTCTGCAAATCGGCCTGGAGAACATCACCGCGAGTGAATCGCTCATACGTGACACTGATTTCGCGCAGGAAACAGCCATGCTCTCACGAGCACAGATTCTGAATCAGGCCGGCACCGCAGTGCTCGCCACAGCGAATCTCAGCGCACAAAATGTGCTCCAGCTGCTCGGCTAGTTCACGTGCTCGCTTCTTCGATCTCTGGACAGCGCGAGCCCGATAATCCAGCACCTCGCATCGCCCCGAAACGTTCGGGGCTTTTTCTTGGCGCGAACATGTTGAAAGCGCCACGCCTGCACTCGTCAACCCGACCGGAAATTTCGGACTTTGACGCCTTCACCGGTGAAGTAGGGCGTTCGGCACGTCGATACACGATTGGCGATGCGGATTGCGTTCGGCGCAGCGCATCCGTCAGAGGCCTGCCGCCTGGATGTGAGGCAGTCAGAGACGTATCGGGGTCGAGTAACGGTTGGACCCGGCTCGGCCGAAACAGGTTAGCAGGCGCGCGTGCGTCCTGCATTCGCAGGTGAAACATTCACCAGGGTTTCGAGGATTGCAATGGTCGCGTCAAGCGACCAGCGCGTGTTCACGGAGGACACCATGAGTCGTATCAACACAAACGTTCCATCGATGCTGGCACAACGCGTGCTGGCGAACCAGAACAAGTCGCTCACCACGAGTCTCGAGCGTCTGAGCACCGGCTTCCGAATCAACCGAGGTTCTGACGATCCGGCCGGCCTGATTGCGAGCGAAAACCTTCGCTCCGAAAAGGCGGCCATTACCGCGGCGATGCGCAACGCACAGCGTGCCGAGCAGGTCGTCAATGTTGCCGAAGGCGGTCTCCAGGAAATCAACAACCTTCTCCTGGAGTTGCAATCGCTTATCGGTGAATCGGCCAACGAAGCCGGCCTCTCTGTCGAAGAGAAAGAAGCAAATCAGCTTCAGATCGATTCGATCCTTCAGACGATCGATCGTGTCGCCAACTCCACCTCCTTCAACGGTCAGAAGCTGCTCAACGGCAACTTCGACTATACGGTCGCCAACATTGGCGCTGGGATCGATGAAGTCGAAGTCAACGCTGCCAAGCTCAGCGACACAGGCGATGCAATGCAGATCACGGTGAACGTGATTGAGCGAGCCCGCACCGCTGTGCTCGCCCTGTCAACCGCTGGTATCGTCGGCGGTTCGGCCACGAATGACGGTTCGATCACCATTGAGATCACCGGCACCAAGGGCTCACAGCAGTTCACCTTCGCTTCCACAACGACCGCTGCTGAAGTCCGATCAGCCATCAATGCCTTCCAGGAAGTCACCGGCGTGAGCGCCGCTGCTGCCTCTGGTGGCATCATCCGGATCAACAGCACGTCATTCGGCGGCAACGAATTCGTTCGTGCCAAGGTGCTCGATGCAGTCGCTGGCGCCAAGGGCAATGTCGTCTATGACCTCAACGCTGCCGAGACCGACATCGTCGCAGGCACCGCAACGCGTGACCTCAAGAAGGACGGCGTCAACGCCACGATGCTCATCAACGGTCAGCAGGCCACCACAAACGGCCTCACTGCCCGCGTGAACTCGGACGGCTTCGACGTTACCGTCACCATTGACGGCACTGCAAACCTCAACCTCTCTGCCGGCACCGCCACGTTCGATATCACCGGCGGCGGCGCAAACTTCTCGATCTCGCAGAAGGTCAACCTCGCAGGCCGCGCGTCGATCGGCATCGGCTCGGTCTCGACGGGCAATCTCGGTTCAACGGACGGCGCCCTGTCGATCCTCAAGGCTGGCGGTGAAGGCAACGTCGTCAGCGGCAACCTGACACTTGCTCAGGAAGTCGTCGACTCCGCGATCAAGCAGGTCGCAGGTCTGCGAGGCCGCCTCGGTGCGTTCCAGAAGAACACGCTCGGTTCGACCATCAACAACCTCGGCGTGGTACTTGAGAATACAGCGGCAGCCGAATCAGGCATTCGCGACACTGACTTCGCGGCTGAAACGGCGCAACTCACCCGCCAGCAGATCATGTCACAGGCCGCGACGCAGGCGCTTGCCATCGCCAACAGCCAGCCACAGGCCGTCCTGGCACTGCTCGGCTGATCCAGTCGCGCATATCCTCGAACCAAAGCCCACCCGTTTCACGGGTGGGCTTTTTTTCATGCGCGATGAACGAACCTGCTCACGAGTCGTTCGCGGCTCAAACCCCAAGAAGCAGACGCTCTGGATTCTCAATCATTTCCTTGACATGCACGAGGAAGCCGACCGCTTCTGCGCCATCGATTATGCGGTGGTCGTAGCTGAGAGCGAGATACATCATCGGCCGCAGGCCAATTTGACCTGGAGCGTCTGGATCTTCGACCGGGCGCTTCATGATTTTGTGCATCCCCAAAATAGCCGACTGCGGTGGATTCAGGATCGGCGTCGAGTTCAATGAACCATACACGCCTCCGTTGGAGATGGTGAACGTACCGCCGGTCATCTCGTCGATGGTCAACTTGCCGTCGCGGGCCTTCGTGGCAAGCTCCTTAATAGTCCGCTCGATTCCCGCAAACGACATGTTTTCAACATTGCGCAGAACGGGAACAACCAGTCCTTTCTCAGTGCCGACCGCAACCGAGATGTCCACATACTCGTGATATTCAATCTCGCTTGGCGGATTGCCGACGATGTAAGCGTTGACGCGCGGAAACGCCTGGAGTGCGGAGACTGCTGCCTTGCAGAAGAACGACATGAATCCGAGGCCGACGCCGTGCCTTGCTGCGAACGAATCCTTGTGCCGCGAGCGCAACGCCATCACAGCGGACATATCGCATTCGTTGAAGGTCGTGAGCATTGCAGCGTTGTGCTGCGCTTCGACGAGCCGCTGCGCGATGCGCTGGCGAAGTTTGGTCATCTTTTCCCGCCGCACACCACGTGAGCCCGCTTCATGAGCCACGATCTCGCGCGGCCCTTCAACGTGCACGCGATCGCTGTCACGAACGGCGAGGACATCCTGCTTGGTAATGCGACCAGCGGGCCCAGTGCCTTTGACTTGAGCAAGGTTCACCCCCCGCTCCTGAGCGATCTTTCGCGCTAGCGGCGTCACCTTCGACTCCACAGCTGTCGCAGTCGCACGTTCATTGCGCTCAGCGTCCTTTTCCACCTTCGATCGAGAGGAATCGGACTGCGGCTGTGCCGGCGCATCCTCCTCTGTGGCTGACGCCTTTCCAGCCGAAGGCGTAGCCGGCTGTTCAGGTTTCTCGGCTTTCGCGTCCACGCTGCCGATC
The DNA here is from genome assembly GCA_964523675.1 of uncultured Isosphaeraceae bacterium. Lineage (GTDB taxonomy): Bacteria > Planctomycetota > Phycisphaerae > Phycisphaerales > SM1A02 > CAZFZT01. The sequence continues at coordinate 8,166 of CAZFZT010000044.1, read as the reverse complement.
ACATCGCCGACATTTTTCTCATCACCTTCCTGCGCAGCAATTTTCAATCGTCCCGACTCGGGTGCAGGTACTTCAAGCGTCACTTTGTCCGACTCGATCTCAACAAGCGTCTCATCCTTCTCGACCCAGTCGCCGTCACTCTTGTGCCAGGGGCCGATGGTGACTTCGGTGATCGATTCGCCGGGGCTGGGAATGGTGATATCAACGGGCATGGCGTGGAATGATACAGGGTGGGCAGTATGGAAGAGAAGTACCGTAGGAAGAGCTGTCTTGAAGACTCAAGCACGCGGGATGTGGTACTCGATTCCCGATGCCTGTTCAGGCGATGACGTGAGACGGCAAACTTCACAGAACAGAGTGGCTCACGTCGAGGCAGCCACCGAAGCCGCCGTCTCCTGTGCGCCTGCCTTCGCATCATCCTGTTTGGTTGGCAACCCGACAGCAGCGATCAAAATCTTCTCCTGCTCCTGCAGGTGCATCTTCGTCGATGCAACGGCTGGGGAGGAATTGGCGTCGCGGCCGACGTACGGCAATGAGATCTCAAGCACCTCTCTGAAGTAGGCATCCATGTGCCGCCAGGCACCCATGTTCTTCGGCTCCTCCTGAACCCAGACCATCTCCTGGACAGAACGATAGCGATCAAGAACGTTCCTGATCGCCTTTTCGGGGAAGGGATACAGCTGCTCAATGCGCACGATGGCGACATCGTTGCGCTCAACGGACTCCCGTTGCGCAGCGAGGTCGTAATAAATCTTGCCTGAACAGAGGAGCAGGCGGCTGATCTTCTTTGGATCCTTCACAGCTGGATCGTCGATGACGCGCTGGAACGATCCGCTCATGAGTTCCTCGGGCGCACTGACCGCCTTGGGGTGCCTCAACAGACTCTTCGGCGTCATGACGATCAACGGCTTGCGGAAGTTTCGCTTGAGTTGCTGACGGAGTAAGTGGAAATGCTGCGCGGGCGTCGTGGGATAGCACACGACCATGTTGTTCCTCGCGCAGTTGGTCAGGAAACGCTCAAGCCGCGCTGACGAATGCTCCGGTCCCTGGCCCTCATATCCGTGCGGGAGAAAGAGCACAAGACCGGAATGTCTTTGCCATTTGACTTCGGCCGAGGCGATGAATTGATCGACAATGACTTGTGCTCCGTTGGCAAAGTCGCCGAACTGCGCCTCCCAGATCACCAGCATCTTTGGGTCGGTCAGTGAGTAGCCGTATTCAAAGCCGACGCATGCCGACTCGGTCAGCGGGCTGTTGTAAACGCAGAATTTGGCTTGTTGATTGGGCGCAATATGTTCGAGCGGCGTATACGGATCGTTCGTTTGCGCATCAAAGAGAACGGCATGTCGATGCGAGAATGTTCCTCGCTCGACATCCTGCCCCGTCAGCCGAACAGCATGGCCCTCGAGGAGTAGCGTTCCGTAGGCGAGCAACTCTCCCATCGCCCAATCAAGAGCGCTGTTCTTCTCAATCGCCTTCGACCGAGCTTCGAGCAGCTTCTTCAACTTCTTGTGGACGTTGAAGCCGGCTGGAACGCGGCCGAGCGCTTTGGCCACGCTGTCGAGTTTCTCCCGGGGCACACCGGTCTCCAGCGGCTCATCACTGTAACTCTCGGTAAGCCCTTCCCAGTTACTCTGGAAGGCGCGTACTGAAGGATCGACCGGCTGCTCCTTCGACCGCGTTTGCGATTCGTCGAGCTTTGCTCGCAGCTGCTTGTACAGCGTGTCGGCGTCCTTCTGCGTAATGACGCCTTCGCCCACGAGCCGCGCGACGTACTGCTTCAGTACAGGCGTGTGACTCCTGATCTTTTCATACATCACCGGCTGTGTGAAGGTCGGCTCATCGCCTTCGTTATGACCGTACTTGCGGTAGCACCACATGTCGATCACCACGTCGTCCCCAAACTCCTGGCGGTACTCAATCGCCAGTTGTGCAACGAACGCGCACGCCTCTGGATCATCACCGTTGACATGAAAGATCGGAGCATACGCCATCTTTGCGATATCAGTGCAGTACATGCCGCTGAATGCATCCCGCTGATCAGTCGTGAAACCAATCTGATTGTTGATCACTACGTGAATCGTGCCCCCCACGTTGTACCCGGGCAGTCTCGCGTAATTGAAGCATTCAGCGACGATACCTTGCGCGGGGAAGGCCGCGTCGCCATGCATCAGAATCGGCACGACCTTCTTTCGGGCCTCATCGTTGCCCAGTCGCTGCTTGGCGCGGCAGCGCCCAAGCACCACGGGGTTGACGTGTTCAAGATGCGATGGATTCGGTGAAAGTGAAAGCCGAATCGGTTTGCCTTCACTGGTGGTGTGATTACTGGAATACCCGCGGTGATACTTGACGTCGCCTCCCCCCTCAAGGAAATCTTCGACCCATGCCTCTTCAAACTCGGTGAAGATCTGGTCATACGTCTTATTCATAATGTTCGCGAGGACGTTGAGCCGGCCCCGATGAGCCATGCCCATCGTAATCTCGACAATGCCGGCGTCGGGAGCGCGCTCGATAATCTCGTTCAGGATCGGAATGAGCGATTCGCCTCCATCCAGCCCGAATCGTTTCTTCCCGCGATACCGCGTATTGACAAAGTTCTCGAACGCGTCGGCCTCAATGAGATCCCCCAGGATGCGCAGCTTCTGCTTGTGCGGCAGGTCAGGGCAATTGCGAGTCGGCTCCATTTTCATCTGGAGCCAGCGCCTTTTCTGCCGATCCTGAATGTGCATGTACTCAACGCCGATACGCCTGCAATACGTGTCCTGGAGGAGCTGCACGATCTCACGAAGCGGCGCGGGGTTCTCCAGCGGAAGTACACCTGGGTCAAACCGGGCTTCGAGATCTTCCTCGCTCAAATCGAACGAGGCCAGCGTGAGCGCCTCCGGGAGCAGGCGCTTTGAACCGAGCGGATCGAGCTCTGCGGCAAGGTGACCGATGTCACGGTAGTGGTAAATCAGCGCATCGACCTTGCCCTGGCGTGAATATGCCACCTGCGGTCCGCCCGGCGGCGCCGGGCCAGCAGCTTCCCCATCTGCGGGAGCCATGCGGCATCCAAGCTCAAAGCCACGAAAGAATTGTCGCCACTGCGGGTCAACCGTGTCGGGATCGTCCGACCACTGCTGATAGAGGTCATCGATGTATTCGGAGTTCCAACCGTTGACGGAGAAGTCGAGTGGGGGCTTGGAGCGGTTGGCGTCGGGGCCTGCTTCGGGCTGGCTCATTTCAGGGCTGATCCTTGGAGACCGGAGGGGGAAAGTTGTGAAACGACATTGTAGCCGTCATTTGTAGTCACATCGGCCATTGAGCGTTCCAGTCACAAGTTCCAAGGGAGGAAAGAGCCGGAGCTTTTGATACTTGGTCATTCGTTGGCGGCACGTTGGCGGCAACCGCTCCTCCGCTGGAAGCGCCGCAGCGAAGAGTCCGATGAGGAATCGGTGCAATAATGGCCTGATGCCCACACGTAAACCCATCGTTGGCGGCAACTGGAAGATGCATACCGACCTTGCCTCGGCGCGAGCGCTCGCTGGTGAAATTGTGCTCGGTGTCAGTGGCGACGCGGCCACATCATGCGATGTGGTGGTCTTTCCGCCCTTCCCGTACCTTGATGCGGTTGGGTCCGTCATCCGCGGCTCTGCGGTGGCGCTGGGCGCTCAAGATGTGTACCACCAACCCGTCGGCGCCTTCACCGGGGAGGTCAGCCCCGCCATGCTGCTCGATCTCGACGTGACCCATGTCATCGTCGGACATTCGGAGCGGCGGCATGTGTTGGGCGAAAACGATGCCTTGATTCACGCCAAGATGCTGGCTGCCCTGGAGGCGGGTCTCACAGTCATTTTCTGCATAGGTGAGACCCTTGAGCAGCGCGAACAGAACCTAACGGAGCAGGTGAACCTCCAGCAACTTGAGGCGGGTCTGGCGGGCGTGGATGCGGGTCTCCTCGCGGAAGGTCGAGTGGTCATCGCTTACGAGCCGGTCTGGGCCATTGGGACGGGCAAAACAGCCGCACCCGAGGATGCTGAAATCGTACACGCCCGGCTACGCCAGGCCCTTCGGAATCGCTACAATGAAGACATTGCCGAGTCGGTCCGGATTCAGTACGGCGGGTCGGTGAAAGCCGCGAATGCGGCAACGCTTGCCGCGCAGCCGAATATAGACGGCTTCCTGGTGGGCGGTGCATCGCTCAAGAGCGATGAGTTTCTTGAAATCGTGCGGGCCGCGCTGGGAAACAAGTAACGCTCCCGCTCGAATCCGCATCGTTCCGCGACCCCAACCTTCAGATGCGGCTTTCTCGACTTCTCACCCTTGACCTCTGATCTTCTTTCTTATGAGCACCACCTTCATTCTCCTCACGCTCCTGTTTGTCGTCGTCTCCGTCGCGATGGTACTCATCATTCTGGTTCAGCGGCCCCAGGGCGGCGGACTGGCGGGCGCTTTCGGCGGCGCGGGTGGTGGTGGAACGGAATCGGTATTCGGCGGCCGAGTCGGCGATGCCCTCACGTGGGCAACGGTGATTGCCTTCGTCGTGTACCTCGGCATCGCCATCTCACTGAACTTGATCGGCGATGAACCGGCCGATCTGGGCGCCCCCACGCCGATCGACGTCACGACCGAAGCCAGCGACACCGGAGCAGCGACCCCGCCGCTCCGGGTGGAGCCGAACGCGCCTCCTGTGAATGTCGGTGAGGGCACGTTTGAGTTTGATCTCAGTCCGAAGGCGCCGGCGGAGCCCGAGTAATCGCATGGCCCAAGCAGGTTCCAGCACATGATTCGCTCGATGACCGGATTCGGCGCCGCGCAGACGAACATCAACGGCACGCACTACGCCGTTGAGGTTCGCTCGCTGAACAACAAGTATTTCAAGGCGCAGATTCGCCTGCCTGAAGAACTACAGGGACTGGAGGCCGAACTCGATGCCGCCCTCTCCCACCGCTTTAACCGCGGCACCGTTGTGCTGACCGTCAAGTTCTCGGATACCTCCGCTGAGGCGGCGTCCGCGATCAACGCAAAGGCGGTGCAGAGCTATCTTGATCAGCTTCTCAACGTGCCGGGCCTCGACCACTCCTCGGCGAGAATCGACTTGGGCGCCTTGCTGATGCTGCCCGGAGTCGTGGTAAGCAGCACCGGCGAAGAGCGTCTGGAGAAGGCGCGGAAGCCGATACTTCAACTCGTCGAAGAAGCGTGCGATCGGCTCGGCTCGATGCGGGAGCGTGAAGGCCGGACGCTGCATGAAGATCTCCACAAGCATTGTCAGGCCATCCGCGGGCATCTTGACGTGATCAGCCAGCGCGTGCCCACCACCGTTGAACTTTACCAGGAGCGTTTGCGCCAGCGCATGACCGCGCTGCTGGCCGAGACAGGCGTGGCCGTTCGTGATGAAGATCTGCTGCGTGAGGTCGCCTACTACGCGGAACGCTCTGATATAGCGGAGGAGGTCGCGCGGCTGCGCGGCCACCTCGATCAGTTCCTCGAGATCATCGATACCCGCGACAATGAACCGGCCGGTCGCACGCTGGATTTCCTCAGCCAGGAAATGCTACGTGAGGCGAATACCATCGGCAGCAAGTGCCTTGATGTCGAAATCAGCCGGCGCATCGTTGAGATCAAGAGCGGGATCGACCGAATCAAAGAGCAGGTGCAGAATGTCGAATGACGCACATCAGCCCGCAACGCTTTGCTCGCGGCTTCGCGCCGTCCCTTTGCTCTTGTTCATCGGCATGCTGCTCTTGACCGCAAGCACAAGCGGTCAGGAGGAGCCGCCCGCAGGACCGCGCTTGATCATTCGCCAGGATGGCATTGCGATTCAGAGCGGACCACCAGCTGCGCGTCCCGAGAACGTCATCCCTTCCGATGAAGAACTTGCAAGGGTCGAACTAAGCGATTCACTGCTGAAAGAAATCGCTCTGCTCGATCACAATGAGTTTGACCAGCGCGAATCGGCGATGCAGGCGATTGCGACCGCGCCCGGCGGCAATCTCCCGCTGTATGCCATCCTTGCACGTGCGTCTGAGTTCTCGCTCTCTCCGGAGCAGCATGCCCGCATTCTGGCTGCGCTGCGCGACCGCATCTTCAACAAGCCCTGCGGTGCCCTCGGAATCTCGATGCAGGCGCAGCGGAACATGGAGAATGAACGCATCGAGGTCGAAGTCATCGATCTCCTGCCGGACCTGCCTGCGCGGGAGATATTGCGCATCGGCGATCGCATCATCGCTCTGGAAGGCAAACCATTTGAGTCGCAGTTCGAGTTGACTGCTCGAGTGCAGGAGCGTTCGCCAGGCGAGACGGTTGCGCTGACAGTGCTTCGGCCGCAGCGCGATGAAAACGGGCGGTTCGTCATGAACAATCAAGCGCGCATCGCGCTCGAAGAGCTTGAACTTCGCATCACCCTGGGAACAACGGAGCGGCTGCGCGATCCGCGAACCGGCCGCCCGCAAATCAGCGATGTCGTTGCAGCAAAGCGACGGCAAGAGATGAGCGAGGCGGAGCGGCGCTTCGGACGTAAACCCCTCAACATCAAGATAGAAGGCGAGCTCCCGCCACCCTCTCCTCAACTGCCGGGGCAGCGTGGTCAGATCATGCGGCTCGGCGTGCCTCAACCGAGGCCGGAACTTGCCGATGCGCTGTTTGAAGCGATCATCAACGGCAATGAACCGCTGGCGTTGCAACTGATCGAGCAGGGCGCGCCGGTCGATTCCCGCGATGAGCGCAACGTGAGCGTTCTTCATGTCGCGGCGCGTGCCACGTTGCCCATCGTCGTCCGGCGACTGCTCGAATATGGCGCGGATGTGGAGGCGACCTACGACGGCACCACGCAACCGATCCACTGGGCTTCCAGGGCCGGCGCTTCCGATCGACCGAACGCAGCTCAAACGATCGACGTACTCCTGCAGTTTGGAGCGGATATCAATGCACGCACGGCTGGCGGCGAGCGCCCGATCACGTACGCGATCATGTTTCGAAACGAGTCATGGCGCGATTTTCTCCAGTCGCGCGGTGCGGTTGCTGAATGAATCTGAATTGTGGGTACACTGCGCAGCGTCAAACGCAGGAGTACCTCATGATCAACGACGACGCTTTCGATTCAGCCGCCCCCTCTCGTAGAACGTTCTTCAAGCAGGCCGCCGCTCTTGCTGGAGTTGCGGCGGGGCTGGGCAGCCGCTCGGTGAGAGCTGCAGACGTCACCCATACATCAGAGACGCCTGTCAGCGCGGCACCGCCTGCACCGCTGGCACCGGATCAGCCGATTCACTTGGGAGTCATCGGCACAGGCGGCATGGGGCGAGGTCATTGCGGCTCGATTCTCCACCTTGCGAAGCAGCAGCATCTGTCATCAACAGGTGGTGTGAAGATTGTCGCGGTGGCTGACTGCTGGCACGCGAACCGCCGACAAGGTCGCGAAATCTGCATCAAGAACCAAACAGGCGTGGACGTTGCCGAGTATGTGAACTATCGCGACTTGCTCGCGCGCGAAGACATTCATGGCGTCGTGATCGCATCACCCGAGCATTGGCACGCACAGATGGCAATCGACGCCATCGCCGCGGGCAAGCACGTCTACCTGGAGAAGCCGATGACCTTGCGGCTTGATGAAGCCCTTGATCTTCGAAAGCATGCTCATGCCAATCCGCACATCATGCTTCAGGTCGGAACGCAAATGATGCGCCTGCCCCGTTACCCCGCAGCGCGCGAGGCCATTCGCGATGGACTCATCGGTCAACCCACTTTCAGCCAGACGAGTTACTGCCGAAATTCAACGAGCGGCGAGTGGAACTACTACCACGTTGATGAGAACTGGAAGCCGGGCGTCGATGTCGATTGGGAGATGTGGTTGGGGCCGGCCGGTCCGCACGCTTGGTATCCGTATGTGCTCAACCGTTGGCGGCGTTACCGAAAATTCTCAACCGGCATAGTGGGAGATCTGCTCGTCCACGTCATGACGCCGCTCATGCTCGCCGTCGATCAAGGATGGCCCGTGCGCGTCACCGCACACGGGTCGCACCTGATCGATAAGGAGATGGAGAACCACGACCAGGTGATGGTTACGGTCGAGTACGAGACCGGGCACCAGATGGTTGTCGCCGGCTCGACCTGCAACGAAGTCGGGCTCGAAACGATGATTCGCGGCCACGAAGGCAATGTCTATCTCGGCAGACGTCATTGCGTCATTAT
>CAZFZT010000043.1:0-26519 GCA_964523675.1 uncultured Isosphaeraceae bacterium | reverse complement strand
GCCGGCTGCGATCACGCGCTGGCGCTCGGGAGTGATCGGGATGATCGCTTGCTGCGCGAGGCGCGGCTCGATCTTCCACTCATCTCGCCAGTGGCCGACCCACTGGACGAATTCGACCTCGGCAAGAACATGAGGCGCGATGTCGGAGAGATCGGCCAGATAAGCGAATGCTGGGATGTACTCGCCGAGTTCGACACCCACGGCTTCGAGCGCCGCGCGGCGTTCAGGCGTGATCGGCCCATCGAGCTGCACGAGGTAGCGTTTGGTCGCGTCGAATGTGTCGAGCGCGCGGGCGTCGTCGAGCATTGCGGTTTCGATGACGCCGCCGGGGACCGCCTGGAGATAGAGCCGGCCGGGCTGGAGCGGATCGCTGATGGAAACAGCGGGCGCGGCTGGTTGACCCGGCACGTCGACTGCCCCACGTGCGGCCGGCGCGATCAATGCGATGATCGCCATCACAATTGCACCACGAAAGGCCACGGAGAGCCACGGAGCACAGATGTGTGCTTGTGCATCGGTTTCGCTGCTGCTGGTTGCCTTGCGATCGTTCACGATTATCTCCCTTGTTGATAGAAGGTGGAATGGCTCTGTAGTAATGAAAAGATTGCACCACTTAGAGCGCGTAAAATTTTGAAACACGGAGGAACACGGAGATGAGATGTCTCTGCTTTGACTCGTTATGTGCTCTCTGTGATCTCTGCGGTTCATCATCTCGAAACAAATCAGCCCCAGTTCGCGAGAAGGACAAGCAGGTCGGGCACACCGACCGTGCAATCATCATCAAGGTCAGCGGGGCAATTGACGCAGTCGTCGCACATCCCCCACGCACCGAGCAGAATGAGCAGGTCCGGCACGCCGACCGAGCCGTCGCTGTCAAGATCGCCGGGCGCACTGGGCGACGGGTCACCGATGGTGAAGTTGGCATCGCTTTCATCAGCGCCTTCATTGCCACTTTGCGTATCGCGCACCACGATGCGCAGCCGGGCATCAGCCGTGTCAATCGCGGGGACGGTCCACTCGTAGCTGCCGTTATTGGGAACGTTCGTTGCGATCGCGAAGTCGAAACTCGCGCCGCCATTTGTTGAGAGCAGCAGGTCTGCACGATTGGCGGGTGTGCCAAGCGGCGCGTCGGAAATCCACTGTACGGTGACGATCTCGCCCGGCGTCAGCGCTTCGCCGCCTCTGAGGTTGCGCAGATACACGGTCGGCGATACCCCGCCGAGATGCGCCGGCACATGCATCATCACGCAGTGAAAGACGCCGGCCGAGGTTACCAGCGGCTGGCCGTTGACCTGCACGATCGTCTTCTCCGGCGCGGCCTGCTGCCACCGGTTCAGCGCGAGGGCGTTGTATTGCGAGGCGGTCCCGTTCGTATATGACGGAATGATGATGAGGTCATTCACGATCACGACGTTCGTGTAGGTGTAGTGCGTGCCGGAGACGAGCCGTGCGGGAATGCGCGTGACATTGAATCCGCGGGCCGCAAAGTCGGCCGCAGCGAGGTCGCAGATTTGCGCTTGCGTTGAGCCGAGGTTGGCCGGCCATTCACTGATGACGACGGTGTCGTCGGAGACGACCTGCATCCACATGTCGATGTGGCCGGTCGCGTCAACGAAGCTTGGGAACTGGTTGGAGAAGTTTGTTGAGAGATTCTTGAACGCGAGCCAGATGTCGTGGATCTCCTGCTCGGTGAGGTCAGGATTCTCACTATTGATGAGCCGCGTGGTGTAGCCGCCTGCCGGCGAGGATGTGTCCCCGAGCGCATCGAGGTGATAGTTGCCGCCGCCGTGGACGAGCGGTTTCTTGTAGTAGCCATGCTTGAAGTGGTTCGCGAGGAATTCGGGGATGGCGTTGTCGAGCGGTCGAGGACGGTTGTAAGTGTGATCGACGACGATGCGCACTTCGCCCTCATAGACGTAACGGGGGCCGTAGTCGCGAATCCAGATCGAGTCGGTCGGTTGCACGAGGACGGTCACGCGCGCGATGTCGGCTCCGACCGCGGTCATGTTCGAGATGGCCTCATTGACGGCCGAGGCCCACGGCACGATGGCGACAACATCCGCGTCGCCGGTCGTTGTGATGTGCTTGGCGAGTTGATCGAGCGTGGCCTTCCAACTCGATGAGCCGCGGTACGAGAGCAGCACGGCCTCCATCGGCTCGTACTCGGCGGGCGTGCGCAGCGGGCCTGTCGGGGGATCGGTGGCCGAGCGCTGAAGCGTGAGCGGGTTGCGTTCGATCTCGACGGCTTCATCGGCCGTGAGCGATCGAGGCAGTTCATCGCCGGGGACTTCCTCGCCCCATGCGAGAGGCAGCGCGAGGATCGAAACGGCGGCGGCGAAGGCGGAGCGAATCATGCAGGGGCTTTCCTTTTCTGGGGCGCGCGGTGTAGACGGCGCATAAAGAGACCGTTTTGTCCAGTTTGACGCAGATCGGCTTGCTGTCAAGGCATGTGCGGGCAAAACGAGCGAAAAGTTGCTCCTGCCGCTTGCCGATGAGGCGAAAAATGGATATTCTTATCCAATTCCAATCAAGGAGAACCATGAAGGACGACAATGACGCCGCCGCGGGCCGCAGACGGACCCGAGATCGCCGCTCCTGGGCCGAGCCGTACAAGATCAAGATGGTCGAGCCGCTGCGCATGACCAGCCGGACGGATCGCGAGAAGGCGATCGCCGAGGCGGGTTACAACACGTTTCTGCTGCGCAGCGCGGATGTCTACATTGACCTGCTCACCGACTCCGGCACGAGCGCGATGAGCGACAGGCAGTGGGCGGTCCTGATGCTCGGCGATGAGGCCTATGCCGGCTCTGAGAACTTCTACCACCTCGAAGCTGCTGCGCGCGAGCACTACGGCTTCACGCACGTGCTGCCCACGCATCAGGGCCGCGGCGCGGAGCACATCCTCAGCCAGATCTGCATCGCCCCCGGCGCGAATCATGTCGTGCCCGGCAACATGTACTTCACCACGACGAAACTCCACCAGGAACTTGCCGGCGGTCGTTTCGCCGATGTCATCATCGATGAAGCGCATGACCCGCAGAGCGAGCTTCCCTTCAAGGGCAATGTCGATCTTGTGAAACTGCAGCGGCTGATTCAGGAGGTCGGCCCGGCCCGGATTCCGTATCTGTCGTTGGAACTTAACGTGAACATGGCCGGTGGTCAGCCGGTGAGCATGGCGAATATCCGCGACACCTGCGCCCTGTGTCACGAGCACGGCATCAACGTGTTCCTCGACGCCACCCGCGCGGTCGAGAACGCGTGGTTCATCAAGCAGCGCGAGCCCGGCTATGAGAATTGCAGCGTCAAGAGGATTGTGCGAGAGATATGCTCCCATGCCGATGGCGCGACGATCTCGTGCAAGAAGGATTCTCTCGTCAACATCGGCGGACTGCTCCTGCTCAATGATGATGAGCTGGCCGAGCAGGCGCGGAACATGGTGGTCATCTATGAAGGGCTGCACACCTACGGCGGGCTTGCCGGCCGCGATATGGAAGCCATGGCGGTCGGGATCGCCGAATCGGTGCAGGACGATCACATTCGGGCGCGCGTCGGTCAGGTCGAGTATCTGGCTGATCTGCTGCTTGATGCGAACATTCCGATCGTGCGGCCGACGGGCGGGCATGGCGTGTTCATCGATGCGGCCGCATTCCTGCCGCATCTGCCGCGCGAGGAATTCCCCGCACAGGCCCTTGCTGCGGCGCTGTATGTCGATTCAGGTGTGCGCGGCATGGAGCGCGGTGCGGTTTCGGCCGGACGGGATCCGGACACCGGCGAGAATATCTTCCCGCAACTCGAACTGGTTCGGCTCACCATCCCGCGGCGCGTGTATACACAAGCGCACATGGACGTGACGGCCGAGTCGATCATCGACCTGTACCACGACCGCGATGCGATCTCAGGGCTGCGATTTACGTATGAGCCGAAGCGACTGCGCTTCTTTCAGGCGCGATTCGAGCCGATCAGGCGCGAAGAGTTGTTGGCCGGTGTCGATCGAAATGGCGAACTTCGGAGCCGCGATCAAAGCGGATGAATCGCAGAGGCGGCAAGCGCGCTGAAGGTGAGCGCAAACGCTCGGATGGCCTCAACGCGAAGTGCATCCTTCAACACGATTTCGCTGTCTGCGCCTCCGCGCGGTGTGGTGAACACCATGAAAACAATCATTGAACCCTTTCGCATCAAGACCGTCGAGCCGATCCGCATGACGACGCGCGAGCAGCGCGAAGGGATTCTTCGTAAGGCCGGCTTCAACCCGTTTCTTATTCATGCTGACGATGTGCTCATCGACCTGCTTACCGATTCCGGCACCGGCGCGATGAGCAGCGAGCAGTGGGCGGGCGTCATGCGGGCGGATGAGTCCTACGCAGGAGCGTCGTCGTTCTACCGCTTTGAGAAGACGCTCCAGGACTTGACCGGCTTTGCGCACATCCTGCCGACGCACCAGGGACGGGCGAGTGAGCGGTTGCTGTTCGAGTTGATCGGCAGGCCCGGCATGATCGTGCCGAACAATGCGCATTTCGACACCACGCGCGCCAACATCGAGCACAGCGGCGCGACGGCGATTGACCTCCCGCTCGATGAGGCGCTTGATCCGCAGTATGAACATCCATTCAAGGGGAACATGAATGTTGCTGCGCTCGAGGAGTTGATCGATCGTGAAGGCGCGAAGCGCATTGCTGCCGTCATGGTGACGGTGACGAACAATTCCTGCGGCGGCCAGCCGGTCTCGCTTGCGAATCTCCGCGCGGTGCGCGATAGATGCGATCGACGGCTTCCGGGGGTACCGCTGTTTCTGGATGCGGCCCGCTTTGCGGAGAACGCATGGTTCATCAAGCAGCGTGAGCCGGGCATGAAGAACAAGTCAGTGCGCGAGATCGTAAGAATGATGTTCGACCTTGCCGATGGCGCGACGATCTCCTCCAAGAAAGACGGCCTTGTCAATATCGGCGGCGTGCTGCTGCTGCGCGATGAGCAGCTCTTTACACGCGCAAGCAACCTGCTCATTCTCACCGAAGGGTATCTCACCTACGGCGGCGTGTCGGGGCGCGACTTGGAAGCGATGGCGCAGGGCTTTCAGGAAGTCGTCGATGAAGACTACCTTGCGTACCGCGTGCGCAGCGTCGAGTATCTGGGCGAACGGCTTGCGGCTGCAGGCATCGCGATCGTGCAGCCGCCCGGCGGCCATGCTGTGTATCTTGACGCCAGGCGGTTCTGCCCGCACATTCCGCCGGCTCAGTTCCCAGGCCAGGCGGTGGTGTGCGGGCTGTACCTTCACGCGGGGATTCGCGCGGTCGAGATCGGCTCGCTCATGTTCGGCGGCGGCGGCGAGACGCAGAAGCGCGAACGTCTTGAACTCGTGCGACTGGCGATCCCGCGGCGTGTGTACACGCAAAGTCACATCGACTATGTAGCTGAAGCGGTGATCGAGCTTCACGAGCGACGTGATGCGCTGCGCGGCCTGCGCATCGTCAGCGCGCCGGATGTCCTGCGTCATTTCACCGCACAGCTTGAGCCAATCGCAGTGGCCGACTGTGCGATGGCGCCCTGAGGTTCTCATCCGGCGGCAGCTCGGTGTTCTCTGCCGACCTTTGGTTCCTCGCCACGGCGCAATCTGCTGATGTTCGCCCGGTGCTTGAAGATCACGAGCAGCGCGAGCAGGAGCGTGAAGACAAGTGGCGGCCAAGCGTAAAGCAGCCGCGAGGCCGGTTGTGTGCCATCTGCGACAATCCACAGCGCGAGGAAAATCGGTACTGACACGGCAGCGACCATGCTCGCCAGCGCGACGTATCGCGTCAGTCGTACCACGACCAGCCAGGCGACGAATGCTGCGAGAACAGGAATAGTCATGATCGGCCACATAGCCAGCAATGCGCCGAAGCCGGTCGCGACTCCTTTGCCCCCCCGGAACCTGATAAAGGGGGAGTACATATGACCCAGTATGGTTGCGATGGCCACGCCAAGCCAGAGCAGCATCTCGGCAGCAGTGATTGCGTCCCCATCTTGCGGCGCAAGTGATCGGCTTAGAAAGCCCCAGTTCCAGCCGACGATCAGCACCGGGAGCGCTCCCTTCAACAAGTCAAGTACAAAGCAAAGCCCACCGGCAGCCCTGCCGAGGACGCGGCCGACGTTCGTCGCGCCGATGTTCTTCGAGCCGTGCTCGCGGATGTCAACACCCTTCATCTTTCCAATGATGAGTCCGAAGGGGATGGAGCCCGCGAGATAAGCAGTTAGAAATGCAATGAGCCAATGCATCGGTGCAGCATACCGGCTGCGAGTGCAAGTTACGCGCGCACAGGGAAATTCAGCGATCGGCTGAAGCGCGAGCGAGACAGCGGCCGCGGACGCGCCAAGAACGTGGAACTCGGCTTCAACGGCAGGAGTTCATCTCCGAAGTCTCACCATCAGGTCGGTCAAGCCGCAGAAGCAGGCGATGTGCTGCGCCAGCGTGTGGGTAGGCGAGCTCCGCTCGTCCTCGCAACTCGGCCCGGACGAGACCATTGATCAAGGTTGTGCCAACACCGGGTGTCATGTTTTCCGGGATTGGCGGGCCGCCGCTCTCGGTCCACGTCAATTCAAGCTCAATCGGCCCACAGCTTGCGTTCTCCCCTGTAAGGCGCCAGGTGACCTGAACTCTTCCGCCGAGTGTGCCGAGCGAGCCGTACTTCATGCTGTTGGTGAGAATCTCCTGCATGACCATGCCCAGCGCGGTGCTCTGCCTTGCGGAAACGAAGATATCCGGCCCTGCTAAATCGATGCAGGGCAGCGTTTCCGCAGGTACGAGCGCCGTGATCAAGCTGCGTAGATCAAGCGGGGCCATGTGCGAGCGCGTGAGCAGCATATGCGCGGTTGACATCGCTTGAACTCTGCTGCGAATTGACGCGGCAAGCTCGCGAACGTCCTTTGCGCCCTGACATGAAATGTCGATCAGCGCGACAAGCGAAGCAAGGTTGTTTCGCACGCGATGATCGAGTTCTCGCAGGAGCACTCGCTGTCGCTCTTCACTTCGCCGCGCTTCCTCCTCCGCCTGCTTCCGCGAGGTGATGTCCCGAATGGCGCCGATCATGCGCAGTGCCTTGCCTTCGGCATTGCGTTCAATGACCTTGCCGCGAGAGTATGCCCACTTCCAGGTTCCATCGCGGTGTCGAAGGCGATATTCCGCCTCGTATTGTTCGGTTTCGCCGCGCAAATGCCTCTGGAGCGCTGCATCGACAAGCGGCGCATCGTCTGGATGCAGCACACTGTCCCAGGTGTGAATCTGCGGGTCATACTCCTCTGCGGAGAAGCCGATCATTGTGGCCCAGCTGGAACTGAAAACCGCGCGATCATTGGCGACGTCCCAATCCCAGAGCGGATCGACGGCCGTTTCAAAGAGGGTTCGAAGGTACTGCTCTCGCCGCAGCAGCTCCTCCTCCGCCTTCTTCCGAGCGGTGATCTCGCGCGCGAGCGCCAGTACTTCGTCACAGCCGCAAGGGGTGAGGCGCACTTCCCAGTGTTCATCAGAATGCTCGCCCCAGCCGCGGTACTCAAAGGTTCGCGTCTTCCCATCTTTCAAGGTTGCTTCGATGAAGCCCTTGCACAAGTTCGCGTAATCTTGATCGAAGACATCCTCTATGCGTTTCCCAAGGAAATCCTTTGGCTCGTGCCACAGGAGCGCTTCATCCGGCGCATGAAAATCGATATAGGTTCCATCTCGCCGCATGCGAAACATCAGGTCCGGTATCGCAGCAAGGAGATGGCGATAGCGCTGTGCGTCGTCACTCGCGCTGTCATCGCGCCTGTCTAACGATGTATGGAGCGGTCGATCTAGTCGATGAGATGAGTGGCTCGTCCCCATGGCCCTGATCCTCGCCGGAGGCGCGGTGAAGTAAGAGAGTCAGAGCTTATCGCCGAGTCCGGTTTGAGGCAAGCGGAAGGGCTCGTCCTTCGGTCGACGCCACTTTGATCCAAACAGCCACCGCCTATACGCTTTGTGACCCATGTCGCTGACGCTCTACAACACCCTCACGAAGCGAGAAGAAGAGTTTGCGCCGCTCGATCCCTCGGGCCGAAGAGTCACCTTCTATTCCTGCGGACCCACGGTATACGACTACGCGCATATTGGGAATTTTCGATCTTTTCTCAATGCAGATGTCCTCCGCCGCACGCTGGAGCTGCTCGGCTATGTAGTAGCGCATGTGATGAATATCACCGATGTCGGCCACATGACTGATGACGATGTAGCCGACGGCACTGGGGAGGACAAGATGGAGGTCGCTGCCAAGCGCCTGCTTGAGGCAAAGAAGTCAGGCAAGCTTCCGCCCCAAGCCGGCAACGTTGATCCGCGCGACCCCTATCAAATTGCGGAGTTCTACGCTCGTGCGTTCATTGAGGATGCCCAGCGTTTGGGGCTGAAGGTTGCCTCTGAAGCGAGCGAGAACCCCGAGGTCATGCCGCGGGCCACGGCTTACGTGCCGCAGATGATTGAGATGGTCAAATCGCTGGTCGAAAAGGGGCATGCCTATGTGGCGTCCGATGGTGCTGTCTATTTCGACGTGCAATCCTTCAGCGAGTACGGTCGACTGTCCGGCAACACGCCGGACGCAATCCGGGCGGGAGAGGGCGGCCGCGTCAGTGAATCAACGCAGGCCGTCAAGAGGCATCCTGCCGACTTTATGCTGTGGAAGCCGGACCCTTCGCACCTGATGCGCTGGCCGAGTCCCTGGGGAGAGGGATATCCCGGCTGGCATCTGGAATGCTCAGTTATGGCGGGTTCGATGCTTGGCGAAGAGATCGATATTCACTCGGGTGGTGAGGACAATATCTTTCCGCACCATGAATGCGAGATTGCCCAGTCGCGATGCGCCTCCGGCCGGCCACAGTTTGCGAGGTTCTGGTTTCACACACGTTTTCTCATTGTGGAAGGTGAGAAGATGTCCAAGAGCAAGGGCAACTTCTTCACCGTTCGAGACTTGATCGATCGGGGCGCAACTCCTGCAGCGATTCGGCTGGAGCTCATCAGGACGCACTATCGTTCAAATGCGAACTTCACTTTCCAGGGATTGCAGGACTCACAGCGCATGATCGAGCGGTGGGCACGACTGCGCGACTGGCTTGAGGTGCATAAGGACAAGCCGCGACTGGGCTCGTCACGACTGGCTGAGGGCATGGTGGCTTTCAAGGCGGCATTGTGCAACGACTTGAATGTCGCCGGGGCGATTGCTGCGCTGAATGAAGCGATGAGTGGTTACGACATCAGCGCTGGTCCGCCTTCAGTTACTGATGCGGGTGTACCGCCTACCTATGCCGAGGATCTCGCAGCGCTTGATGCAATGAACAGCGTCCTGGGTGTGCTTGACCTTGAGCGCGAAGCCAAAGCGGCCATCGCAGATGATGAAGCAGCGTTGATCGAAGCGAAGATTGCGGAGCGGAACGCAGCCAGGGCAGCGAAAGATTGGGCCGCGGCGGACAGGGCCCGGGATGAGCTGACTGCCATGGGGATCGCCATCAAGGATGGCCCCGAAGGGACCACGTGGTCGCGCATGGTGCGTTCATAGCTTGAACCAGCTTCGGCTCCCCGCGTGACATCGGCGACTTACGACTGTTCGATGTGCTCAAGACCTGCTGAACGCAAAATGGTGCGGAAGTTGTCGGAGAACACGAAGTTCTCCTCTGGAAACTCAAGTCCCGCCAGGTTGCGGTCAATATGGCTGAACATAAGATCGACGCGGCCGATCGCCTCCCAAGCAGCGGCGACGTGCGCGTGATCCATCATCAAAACATTGCCGCTCGTCGCAGCGCCGGATGCATCGATTCGATCGAGCGTCGCTTCATACCGAATTGTCTGGCCGGGCAGCACATCACGATCGAATCGCGCGGTAACGACCTTCGCAAGGATGACCTTCTCTCTGAAGCTGTTGACCGAGCCGACGAGGATGCCTGCCGTCTGCGCCATGCCTTCGATCATGAGCGACGTGGGCATGATCGGCTGCGCATCGAAGCCGGCACCCGCGGGGAAGTGGTCGTGCAGGTGCTCCTCCGCCAACGAGACATTCTTCACCGCAACGATGCGGGCTCGTGGCTCGAACTCAATGATGCTGTCAATCCACATCCAGCGCATTGTTCACCACGAAGACCGCAAAGCAGCTCAATTCTTCCTAACGTCATGCCGCGAGCTTGCGTTCAATGAAGTCCACAAGCGACTTGACGGTGATGGTCGCTGCGACCTTGTTGACTTCGGGCTCCTTTTCGAACTCTGAGAAGTCGATGTGCGGCATGCGTTCTTTGAGCATGGCCATACCCTCCGCAGTAAATCTGCCATCAGAGACCCAAGCCGGATTCTCCATCAGGTTCTCGGGGAAGAGTTCACCCTGAGAAATCTTGAACGGCTTCTCAGGCGTTGAGAAGGTCTTTTCAAGTCGAAAGACGATGTCGAGAAAGTCAATGGACTCCGCCTGAAGGTCGGCCGTCAGAGATGCGTTCGGCGTGATGTCTTCTTCATCAGCGCCCAAGGCCTCCTCCAGCACGTTTCGAACGTTTTCGAAGATATCATCACGCGTCATCGCAGCGGCTTCCGGCATCTGTGAGGGCTCCGTCAGGTACACTTGCTTCTCAAAAGGTCATCATCATACGCGAACGAACGCAGATGACAAGCAGATCAAAAGCGTCGAATTCCGAGCGCTGAGTCGACAAGATGGCCCAACGGACCTGAAAATCGACATATGGCCCCCCCGTTGCCGCACCCATGTGTAGCACTTCATCGATCCCAGTTCGACAGCGGCTCGCGGAGTGCGTCAGTTGCAACTATTCTCTCGAAGGATTGGGTGAGGCGCGACGATGTCCGGAGTGCGGCCTGGCCTTTGATAAAGCGGACTGCCGCGTCCCCGGAGTTTCGACCGTACTGCTCTTTACGCCGCTTGGCTGCGCATGGGCATCGTTACTGCCGATCCTCCTGACTGTGCCGGTGTTGCTTTGGCTTCGCCTGCATGCAATGGCTGTTGTCTTGGTTTCGATAGCTGTTTTGATGATCGCGGTGTTTCTCTGGGCCCGCCGCGAGGTCAGCCGGATGCGGCAAGAGATCGTTGGTGGCCCGCACCTTCTGTTGCTGCGTGGCGAACTGCGAGTGAGGCACGGCATCCATAACGCCTTCACCACGCGATGGAGCGGCATCTCGCACGTTTCCCTGCGCCGTGAGCTGCCCGGCTTATGGCGATTGACCTTTCGCTTGACTTCAGTGCTTGCGCGGCCGAGATTTTACTTTCGCTCCAGCCGCAATGAAGCGCATGCGCTCCTTCAGGATATCCAGAGGCGCATTTTGGAGGCGCGGCGGTGACGGCTCATTGCGCCTTCCAGGACTGGCCGAAGCTTGAATCGTGCATTGAGTGCGGCTATGACTTCACGGGTCTCGCCCCCGGCCGTGCGTGCCCTGAATGCGGTTGTGGTGATGGACAGTTCGGCACCTACCTGCCGGTCTGGTCCGCGAAGGATGCAGTCGATCGTGGGTGGCGGAGTGCGATCACAGCATCGCTCTTCGCAATCGGTTTGATAACTTCTTGCGCCCTAACAGGATCTTGGCTGTCGATAGGAGTTTTCATCGCAGCATTGATCCTTCCTGTTCCGATTGCGCGGCTGGCTGCACCTGCTTCCCGGGCTCACGACAGCCGTCTCGTTCCGACTGAGCAGGGCGTTTACATCTGTCGCAGCCAGTCGAAACCAGTTTTTAAAGCGTGGCTGGCCTTGCGAGGCGTCAATCTTCAGTCGAAGCGCAACCTTCACGACCTGTTTCTTCTGCCACGGCTCGATCAACCGCAACCGCGATTTGCTGAGCGCATCGTGCTGGATGGTTCACGAGCACGTGCCGAAGCAATAGCGGCGCTCCTCGCAGCACAGATTCAAAGGGCAGGCGAGCAGAAGGGTTGAAGGGTGCATGCTGCGCTGCAAGCGCGCTCAACGCACGATGGACACCACGCACGCGCATCGCCGATAATGCCTCCATGCCGCTGCGACCTCCGGTCCTCCCGAACTTGCGTCAGCCGCTCTGCCCGAACTGCGAGTACAACCTCACGGGCGTCTTCGATCGCGCTGCGATGCGGCCGGTGACATGCCCGGAGTGCGGCGAAACTTCACAGCCGGGTGAAATGCGATGGACGCGCAAAGAGGGCGATTGGACGCTTGCAATGGGGGCGCGAAAGCTTGCAGTGCATCTGCTGCTGCGCGGTCTTGGCGTTGCTGCCATCCTTGCCATGAGCATCATTGTTGTTGAAGGGATCGGTCACGGTCTGCAGCGCATCTGGACCAATTTTCCCGTTACGCTGGGCATGCTGGTGCTGACACAGGTGCTTGTTGGCATTCCATGCGGCAAGCTGCTCATGCGCGGCATCGAAGACGCGGCCGGGTTCATGAGCGTTCTCCTGCCACTCTCTGCTGCGATTATGCTTGCGCTCGCAGGTGTGGTCGTGGCGATCGCGCTTCCGGCGGCCTTGAACTTGACCTACGCTCCTGCGCGCGGAATGTCGCTCATGGCATGCATGGTCGCAGGTATCGCCATCCTCATCGAGTACATGAGCGACGCTGCGTAATCGTCCAATGTCAACAATGCGTTGCCATCCGCCAAGGCCGATCCGCTGCATGCGGTGCGACTACGATCTTCGCGGTGCCGGCCATACGCGCCGCTGCCCGGAGTGCGGCGTGCCGTTCTCCCATGGGATGGTGGTCTTCGATTGCTGGCAATATCGCCGTTGGCCAAGCCCGCGGAAGCTCATGTTCGCTGTCTTGGCGTCCATCATTGCTCCAATCTTCTTGGTGGCAGTGTTGATGAGCGACATCTTCATGCACGGCGCGATCATGTCGGCTTTGGGGATCGGCTTTCTCCTCTATGCCGGAAGCACGTTCCGTGACGTCTCCATGCGGTGCCGTGGCGCAGCGCCTGATCGGCTCGCCATTCACCGACGAACGGTCGGCCTCTACCACAAAGGCAAGCGCGTCATCTCCTTTCGATGCCACGCGATTGGGGATGTCCGGGTTCGAAAACGCGGCGAGAACTGGCGCGTCACGATCTACACATTGAGAAGCGGGCAGGACCAGCCAGGACCGATGATGGACCTGGTCATCTGTGGGGACGCCCCGTTTGTGGCGGCTGTTCGTCGCCAGATCCGCACAAAGAGCAGGCATGCAAGGCGATCCCATGGCCGCAAGCCACATACTCCGAAGGTCTAACCCCCGGTGTCGTCAGCTGTTTCGGGTGCGGAGGAGCGCGCGTCAGGGCTTCCCCCAGACCAAAAAGGGATACTTTTCACTGGCGGGAATAGCCGATCGCGGCTATTTTGTTGAGTGTAGGGTCGGCGGCGTGCCCGGCGACCGGTATGTGTTTGGAATAATCACTTCAGACGAAGGAGTCGGCTATGAGCTTACGTACGTGCATGATGGCACTCACCCTCGCGGCGATGACCTCGGCCGCCAGCGCGCAGTGGGGCAAGGAACTCAAGCCCGGCTCCGAAGCCCCCAAGCTTGACATTGAGAAGTGGGTCCAGGGCGATCCGATTGAGCAGTTTGGCGATGGCAACGTGTACGTCGTCGAGTTCTGGGCAACCTGGTGCGTGCCCTGCCGCCAGGCCATTCCGATTCTCAACACGGTGCAGCGCGAGTTTGAGGAGGACGGCCTCGTCGTTATCGGCGTGAGCACTGATGAGAAGGTAGAGACAGTCGAGGACTACGTGAGGCGGCAGTTCGGCCAGATCAAGTATCGGATCGCCTTCGACAACAAGAGCAACACCAAGCGCGCCTGGATGGACGCCGCCAAGCAAGAGGGCATTCCCGTCACGTTCATCGTCGACCGCAAGGGCAAGTTGCAATACATCGGCCACCCACATGACCCGGAGGTTGTCACCATCATTCAGATGGTCCTGCAGGGTCGATACGACGCCAAGTTGTTTGACGACGTGCGAGAAAACATCGGCGCCTATCGCCAGGCCCGGGGCGTCCGCAATTACAACCTTGCCTATCGCCACCTCGACGAGATCATTAACCACAACGATCACGTCTTCGCCCGCTTTCACTTCGAGAAGTTCGACATCATGATGGAGGATCGGAAGAGTCCCACCGAGGCGTATGCCTACGTCCGAACACACATGATGGACCGGTACCGTAGTGATACGCACGTCATGATCGAGCTGGCGCGGAAGATCACAACGGATCCGGATATCAAAGATGAGGATCGAGATCTTGACCTGGCGATGGAGGCGGCCAAGGCAGCCGTTGCTGCGGCGCGTGATGGCGAACCCCAAGCGCTTGCTACGCTTGCCTTGGTGCATTTCCATCAAGGCAACGTCTCTGAAGCGATCTCGCTCCAACGCCGTGCGTGGATGACAGCCACCCCGCTGCGTAAGCCCGCGCTTGAGCGCTCGCTGCGCAACTATCAGGAGGCCCAGCAGCGATCCGCTCGCCTCGGCGGCAATTGATCGACCGCTCACGCCCGCGGCTGAGACAAATCAATGAACGCATCACGTCGCGCCCCGTCATGGGGCGCGACCTTTTTTGCCTTGCCATAGATTCGCTGCGGATTGACTGGTTCACGCGCTTGAGCAGTCGCATGAGGGCTGCGCGCCAGCATGACGTAAGTACTGACAAAGCAACGTGACGCGGCGATGCCTGGGCACCTCTATGCCTGCCTTTGTAACTTTTCGCAGCCGGCAGAAAGAAAAGAAGGGGCACCGCGATTGGTCGCGGTGCCCTTTCGGGGTGTCTCGGGAGCGTCTGGGGGTGTTAGGCGCGGCGACGACGCACACCGGCGAGGCCGGCTAAACCAAGAAGCGCAAGTGCGCCGGGAGCCGGAACGTGATGGATGATGATTTGAGCATCGCTCCACGTCAGATCGCCGGTGAATGAACTGTGGTATCCGTTCGTGAACACAAAGCGCCACTCATCATCGCCTGTAGCCAACGCCTTCAAAGACCAGTCAGGATTGCCATCGCCATTCGGCGAGCTCCCGTTGATGCCATGGGCATAGGCGCCAGGAGCGTTCGAAAGGCTGCCTTGAAAGTCCCAAGGCGATCCTGCGCCGGTGAATCCACCAATGTGCGCGATTTCGTCGCCGTTCAGGTAGATTCGGAGACGGGTATCTGAGGCCCATGAACCGGCGATCGCTTCGCTGTACACACCCAGAAAGCTGAAGCCGACGATCGAGGTGCCGGTCGTATTGATGACGTACTCGAATTCGTTCGTTGGGCCCCCGGCTCCGCCGCTGAGCGTGAACATACCGAGGTTGTACACCTGGTCGGCATCAGGATCCCAGATCATGTCGGCTGTTGCGGCCGACGCGATCGCACATGCGGCACATGCCGCGAACGCGAATATCTTCGTCTTCATCTCTTTCCTTTCCTCACAGTTTGCGAATTCAACATGCGCACGGCGAACAATTCGCCGTCCTTAACCTGCCCCCATGCCACGCATGGAGACTCCGAGCATCAGCTACGGAAGAGCGCGCCGCGCCGTCACGCGCGGAGTGCAGAATTCAATCCAACTCATGGACCTCCCTGTCCCGCTGCCCCACGACATGAAGTTTCAGCGCCACTGCATTGGGGCCCACCCGGCCGTGACCAACCTTGCCACATCCACTACTGCGACTTTACCATGGCTTTTTGTCAATTCAAAGAAAAGTTAGTCATTTTCACTTAGTTTGCCGGTGAGGACGTGTGCCAACTCCGCTACCGCGGCACATTCGCACTCAGCAGGGGCCGTTTCGTTTGGGGAGGCACCAGACGATGTGCTGATTTACCTAACTTAACATGTGGCGACACGAAGGGCGTTCGCGGGCTACCATTTGCTCTCAAGGCGCGGTGTAGGCACTGGCAAAAACGAACCCCTTCATGAAGAAAGGGGCTCCTCCAACGTGTGGGTAAGTGATGAAGCGGTTTGCAGGAAGAGCTGGCAGCTCAGCCATCCTGACTTTCGGAGTTTGTGGTCTCCTCAGCCGCGGCGCCGTCTTGCTGTTCTCGTACGCGCTTCTCGAATTCGCCGAAGAAGTGCTTCTGCGCTTCGTGGTATCGCCGAGGAACTTGATCCTCGGTGAGTCCCTTCTCGATGCCCTCAACGACCTTCGCCATTACTTCCGACGGCGTCACTTCGGATTCGCCAACGACCTGCGGGCCCTCGACGAGCATGCGCGCGATGATGTCACCTTCGCCGGTCTTGCTTGGTGCGTGCTGAATCTTCGTTCGCGTTGGTGAGGGCGCGACCTGTCGCAGGCCGCCACCCTGACCCTGCCCCATGCCTTGCCCCATGGCTGCTGCCCACGCATCTTGACCGAGCCCTTGACCGAGGCCCTGACAACTGCCTTGGCAAGCATTGGCTGCGGCCTGTGCCTGCTGCATGAGCATCTGAAGTTGCTCCATCTCGGAAAGTTGATCGCCCATCTGCCCAGCCGCATCGCCAGCCATGCCCTGATCGCTCATTGACTGCGCCATGGCCTGGCACGCACCGGACAGCCCTTGGCACATTTGCTGGGCCGCCTGCTGCGCTTGCGCCATTTGCTGGAGCTGCTGGCGCTGCTGGTCGTTGAGGTTCTGATTATTCTCGAGCGCCTGCTGTAGCGCCTGTTGATTCTGCGCAAGTTGCGGGTCCATTCCGGCCTGCTTCAGGGCGTCTTCAAGCTGCTTCTGTTGCTGCGCGAGTTTATCGAGTTGAGCGGCAAGATCCTGCAATTGCTCGGCAAGCTGCTCGCGCTGCTCTTGCGAGAGCTCGCCCTTCTCGAGGTCTGACATGATCTTCTCAAGCGCCTTCTTTGCCTGACTGAAGTCGGCGGATGCAAGCGCGTCTGCGAGTTCCTTTGCTGGGCCCTCCTCTGGAGATTCAAGCTGGCGCATCGCCTTCTCCAGCGCCTGCGCGGTTTTGCCCTTCTCGCCGCTCACGATATCCTCCAGCCGCTGATTCAGGTCGGTAATGCGCTTGATCGCATTGCGACGCACCTGCTCCGGGCTTCTCATTGCTTCGGGATCAGTGCCCTCTTCGGTCAGTTCGCCTAACAGGTCGGAGAGCGCTTCCTTCAGCTCCGGCTGCTGCTCGATCTCCTGGACGATGGCGTCGAGTTCCGTGGCGACTTCAAGCGTCGCCTGCTTGACCTCCGGCGTGACTTCCGTTTCACCCGAGAAAAGATCCAGAGGTTGCACGAACGAGAGCAACAGAGCCCCAACAAGGATCAGCGGGCTGACATACCAGCCGCGCGGGGGTTCGACACTGAATCGGCGTCTGGCGAGTTCGGCGTTGCGCGGATCACGAGCGGCAGCCACGGCGTCTTCAACTGCCGCCCTTGCAAAGGGATCATCCTGATCCGCGACCAGCAGCGCGGTAGAAAGCTTCTCGCGAAGGTCCAGCCGCTCATCAACAAGTACCGCGACGTGCAACTCGTCCCGCCGGCGACCCACCCACCAGGCACCGGCAATCAGCAAGCCGGCGACAAGCAGCGCAGGAGCAACCATGGCCCATGGCACGAACGCCTCCGATGTGATGCGATCAACAAGCATCAGCACAAGAGCAAGCGCTGCAACGCCGATCGCAACAAGATGGGCCTTCTCAAAGAAGTCGGTGGTGCTGAGCCGCCGTGATGCGATGCTGATGAGATGTCGGATGTCGTTCATGCGTCTGCCTCCTGCCAGCGTGTAAGGGCCATGAATCGAACGTACGAACCACGTGTCATTATTCGGCCCGAATCATTGATTGATTTCAATCATGATATGATCTCAGCCACACTTTTGGCATATTTTGTCACAGCGGCCGTCTCACTTGGGCGGCGATACCCTGTCGGGTTCGTCCTCAACGACCACTCACTCACAAGAGGTATCTGCATGATGCGACAAATCATTCTAACAGCGGCGATTCTGTTCGGGGCATGTTTGCAGAGCATGGCTTTGGGTCAGAGCGATGCGGATTTGCGGCGCGAGAATCAGCGTCTTCAGGCCGAGAACGACGAGTTGACCAAAGAACTTGATGCTGCTCGCCAGCGGATTGCGGAGCTTGAACGCGAAACAGCCCGGTTGCGGCGGCAGTTGCGGAGTCTTCGGGGCGGCGAGACTGCTCCGGATGCCCCCGAAGACGAAGAGGAACTGCTTCGGCCGGTCAGCGTCGATGAGAGTGATCCCGCCGCAAGTCCGAACTCGCTGCTCACGGTCTTGATGGACAGCTACGACGCTGCGCTTGCGGATCTTGAAGTCGGCGCACCGCAGTCGCCGGAACGGGCGCAGTATCTGCGGACACTGCGCGAATGGCGCGATCAAGTGCAGCGCGATCACCGCCGCACGGCAATCGAGTGGCATGTTCGCGTGCTGGAGAGCATGCCCTCTGGCAGGGGACTTGCGCTGCGCGTGATTGTGATCGACCCTGTCAACGGCGCGCAACTGGGATCGCCGTTTTCCCTGCTGCTCCCTCGCAATATGGCCCGTCGGTATGAACTGCTCTCCGCGCATATGGACGAGGACGTTTTTCTGGTGCGCGGCATGATGGCGCCGAACATCAACATCAACGAAACGCGCACCGCTCCAGGCCCGTTTAATAATCCGCCATTCATCGGCCCATTCGCGGAGTTCAACTTCGACATCGAGGTACGCTCGATTGCCCGGCCGAATGACGCGGAGCAGTGATCGTTCATCATCAACATGCCTGACGTGAATCCGCCGGACATCCTCTGGCAGAACTGGCTGTGGGCGAGTGCGTATGGAGGAGTGGCGGCACTTGTAGGGTTGTGCGCGCATTGGCTTGTGTTTGGCATCGCCAGGCGCGCAGCGAATCGTTCGCAGTACGGGCTGGCTCAAGTCGCTGTCGAGCGCGTGCGGCGGCCGATGCTCTTGACGTTTCCGCTGCTCGCCGTCCAGATCGCGATGCCAGCGATTGTGGTCTTCGTCCCTGAAAGCCACCGCGAATTCGTGCGGAATGTGCTCGGCTTTGCCATGATCGCCTCTGCGGTCTGGCTGGTTGTAGTCATCATCTCGATAGCCGAGCGCTACATCAAGGATCGCCACCGTGTTGATGTTGCAGATAATCTCGAAGCGCGGCGAGTCCATACGCAGGTGACGGTTCTTGCGCGAACGCTGATGGTGTTCGTCGTTGTTATCGGGGTCGGGGCAGCGCTCATGACTCTTGAAACGGTGCGCGAACTCGGTGCGGGACTGCTTGCATCGGCCGGTCTTGCGGGGCTTGTGATCGGCTTCGCTGCCCGACCGGTGCTGGAGAACCTCATCGCCGGCGTGCAACTGGCGATGACGCAGCCAATACGCCTCGATGATGTCGTCGTCGTGGAGGGCGAGTTCGGCCGCATCGAACACATCACCGCGACCTATGTCGTCGTTCGCATCTGGGATGAGCGGCGACTCATCGTCCCTTTCGCGAGGTTCATCACCGAGCCGTTCCAGAACTGGACACGTGAAACCGCGCACATTCTCGGCACTGTGTTCCTCCACCTCGATTACACCGTGCCGGTGCAGGCCGTGCGCGAGGAACTCGAGCGGCTGGTCAAGGATCATGAGAAGTGGGACGGCCGTGTGTGCGCGCTCCAAGTTACTGACGCCACCGAGCGCACTATGCAAGTTCGAGCGCTCATTAGTGCAGCAAGCTCAGGAGATGCATGGGATCTGCGCGTGTACCTGCGCGAGAAATTGATCGACTACCTCCAGCGCGAATATCCCGATGCCCTCCCACGGGCGCGCGTCAACCTGGATGATCGCAGCACCGATCGCGAGACCATTTAGACGCGGCGTGCAGCGGAGCATTCACTGCCTGAAGGGTCCGGCGTAGAAGTCGATCCATCCTCAACAATCCTCTGCAAAAACGCATCAACCTTCTCATCATTCCACTCATCTAGAAGCAGCGTCGGCACTTCCAGCCGTGCAATGTCCGCTTCATCCACAAGCAGCGGCCGGCAGCCGGTCATCCTGAACCACCACATGGCGAGTTTCGTCATCGGCCGGTGCGGATGCTCCTTCTCCCGCAGGACGGTGCGAAGTCGCGCATGGAAATCGCTGTATGAATCAACTGCAATGACTCCTCCGATGCGCCCGCCAGATTCGCCTGATCGAGCCGCCGCAGTCAGTGCGAGGTTTGCCCCCAAACCGTGTCCTGCGAGGAGGATGCGGCGTTCTTCGTCGAGATGTGCGAGCAGGGCGAGAAGATCATCAACCTCGCCGCACCCCAGTCGCGCCGGCCCAGGCGATGACTCCCCGTGGCCGCGCAGGTCGTAGAGAACCGCATGTTGCGTCCAGCCGCGCCAGTAAGAAATCAGCGTGAGCGCATCAATGCGTGATTCACGCCAGTCATGAATAAAGACAACCGACCACCGGGGCGACTCATCCGGGTCAAGTTCAAAGTCGATTTCCCATACAGGCAGCGCGGCACCCGGACGATCAAGCGTCCATGATTCATAGCGCAGCTCGAGGTCACCGGGATCGAAAGCAAGCCCACGCCTCGCTGCATACGCCCCGCTCCGCCGCAGTGGATATTTCACATGGCGCACGATGGCGATCGTCATCGCAAGCACGACTAGAGTCGCGGCGCAGAGAAGAAAAAGCAGAAAGCCCAGCATCGGCAGATGATATGAGATCAAGGACTAAAGGCGAAGGCACGAAGATGTTCCGTGTGAGCCGTCACTCCCTTCGCTCCTGTGCCTCTTCGCTCCTCCATCCCTCCACACATATCATGCCCTGATGTCCTCTCGCATTCGCATCACGGAAGTCGGCCCACGCGACGGTTTGCAGAATGAACCCGTCGCGATCGCCACTGATCAGAAGGTGGAGTTCATCAATCTGCTTAGCGCAGCGGGCGTGGCGGAGATCGAAGTCGGCAGTTTTGTCAGCCCGCAATGGGTGCCGCAACTCGCCGACACGGAAGAGCTGTTTCGGCTGATTGAGCGCAAGGAAGGCGTGGTGTACTCGGCGCTCGTCCCCAATGAAAAGGGCCTTGAGCGCGCGATGTCGCTTGGCGTGAAACTGCGCCCGGACAAGGTCGCCATCTTCACCGCCGCCTCAGAGACATTTGCGAAGAAGAACACAAACGCAAGCATTGATGAGACCATCAATCGCTTCAAGCCCGTGATCGTGCAAGCGAAGGCGGCGGGCGTGCCGGTTCGTGCGTATGTGAGTTGTGTCGTACACTGCCCGTATGAAGGGGCCGTCGAGCCGAAGCGTGTATGCGATGTCGTTAGGAAACTGATCGACGCAGGCGTCGATCCGAAGAATGACGACTTTGATCTTGGCGAGACGATCGGCATCGCAACGCCTTCTGACATTGAGCGACTGTATGAAGCGATTGGGAATGTCTTACAGCCGGCGCAAACCACGCTGCACATGCATGACACGCGCGGCACCGCGCTGGCTTGCGTGTTCGCAGCGTCGCGCATCGGCGTGCGCAGTTTCGACGCCTCATGCGCCGGGATCGGCGGCTGCCCGTTTGCGCCAGGAGCGGCAGGTAACGTCGCCACCGAAGACCTCGCACATCTCTTTGCACGCGACGGTTACGAAACCGGCATCGATATGCAGCGGCTGTTTGCAGCGGGCAAGTACATTCGCGGAGTGCTCCGACGTCCTCTTCCCGGCCGCGTCTTCTCCGTCGATAGCGGGTGAGGCACACGATAGATCAATAGGTCAAGAGGGAATAGACGCAAAGAGCGCAGGCACTGCGCTGCTGGACGAATGATGCAAATCACCCGCGAAAACTCGATCATCGAATGCGTGGAAGGCGACATCACGGATCAGCCTGATGTGGATGTGATCGTGAATGCTGCGAACGCGCGGTTGCAGCCGGGTGGGGGAGTCGCAGGCGCGATTCACCGCGCGGCCGGCGAGGAACTGGCGCGTGCCTGCGGGCCACTCGCCCCGATCCGTCCCGGCCAAGCCGTCATTACGCCCGCGTTCAACCTGCCCAACCGCCACATCATCCATGTCCTCGGTCCGGTGTACGGCAGCGACGAGCCGGCAGCCGACCTGCTCGCCTCCTGCTACGCTAGCGCGCTCACACTCGCGGAGCAGCACCACCTCACGTCGATTGCCTTCCCTGCAATCTCCACCGGCGTCTTTGGTTACCCGATCAACGATGCGGCGCAGGTTGCAACAGAGACCGTCGTGCAACGCGTGCAGACGCTTCGTCGTGTGCGTCTTATCAGGTTCGTGCTGTGGGGCGACGATGCGCTGCATGCGCATGAACTCGCGCTGGAGCAATACACATAGCACCGCCCCTGGCCGGTGGGGCGCTGCCAATCAAAGGACGCGCCCCTTGGGGAGGCGCGTCCGATTCACCTTCATCTTCGATACTCACTGCGATTCGCGCCGTCAAAAGCGGCCGGTGCGCATGCAGCAGGTCTTGAAGCGCAGTCCGCTGCCGCAGGGACATGGATCATTGCGGCCGAGTTTCTCGATAAACTCCTTGTGGCCGATCGTCGTCTGCACGCCTCGGTCACCGCGTTTGACGCGCTGCTCGGACGGGTAGCCGCGCCGGCGCTTGCTTATCGGCGCATCGAAAGCAATCGTCCTTGAAAGGAATGCAGATCGAAGCGATCGTGACGATCGACGAAGTCGTTGTTGCGTGGCATGTCACACCTCCTTGTTTAGCGATTGTCGTTGAAAGAAAACAAACGATCGCCCGTCAAGTCATGGAGATGCGGCATCATTGTAGGCCGCTGTTGCAATGGCGGCGGCCTTTCTCAAGCGGTCAACGCGACTTTGCCTTGCGGCGTCTGAGAGACTTGTATGGATCACTGTGCTTGCGCCAGTATTGTTTTGCCTTCTCGTGCTCGCGGCGGAGGGCGGTCTGATAGGCGCGGTTGCCGGCGTCATGGGCTTTGTGCCACTTTTGTTGGGGCACTTCGCCGCGCGAGCGCATGTTGGCGGCGGTATTGTCGGGCAGTCGCCAGATCTCCTGGATGTCGCCTGCGGGCAATGACCAGTTGATCGGCATGTTGCGCCACGCCGCCGGCTTGCGATCCCGACGAAAGCGGATTCTCATCTTTGACGCGGCGTTGCGCATCGCATGGAGCGTCACGCCGGCGGCTTCGGCGGCCTCAACTGAAGTCATCTGCGGGGCGCGCTTGCGATTGCGCTGGAGCCATTTGCCGGCTATTTCAGAGGGTAGCGGCGGCGGCGTGCGCTTCTTGCCGAGAATCTGCCGAATCTGATTCACGCGCTGGCGCGTCACGCCCATCTGCTGGCCGATTGCGGCATCGGTCTGCTCCCAATCGACGGTATGCCAGCGCTTCGCAACGGTAGGAGGACCAACGCGCCGCGGCCTGCCACGGCGCCTCTTCACTGTCGTCTGTTGTGGACTCATGGGACACAGGAGGATATCACGAACCGTCAGACTCCGCAAGGGCAGCAGCGTGGCGATGAACGAATTGATTGCCGGTTATGCAATGCGCGATCACTGGGGTTGAGATGCTGCATTATCCACGCATCCAGGGCACGTCAGACGGCGACCGGTTGTGGACCTCTTAACCGCTGGCGCAGGACATTGAGCAGCGTACCGCCTTCAAAGTATCCAGCTGGCGGGCGGTAGTAGACCTCGGTGATTCCCTTCGCGTCGGGCTGGCCGACGAGGCGCAGCGAACCCTTTGCGGCATGCATGCGCTCTTCGAGCAGCTGCGGGTTGCTCGTTCTAAAAATGATATCGTTCTCATGGCGGGTCATCGTCACCACATCGATCATGGCTGCTGCGATTCTGATTTCAGCGAGATCAAAGAGCGTCTTGGCGGCCCGCGGCAAATCGCCATACGCGCTGATGAGGTCGCGCCGGGCCTGGTCGAGCGTTTCGAAATCGTCGGCGATGCTGATGCGGCGATAGGCGTCCATCCGCCGCATGTCCGATGGAATGTAACCGCGTGGCAGCGAGCCGTTGATGCCGATGTCAATCGTCGTCTCGATGGCGCTGACGCGCTTCACATTCTTGAGAGCCGCCACCTCCTGCTCGAGAAGTTGACAGTACATTTCATAGCCAACAGCCGCGATGTGGCCGGACTGTTCCTGTCCGAGCAGCGATCCAGCTCCACGAATTTCAAGATCGCGCAGCGCGATCTTGAAGCCCGCTCCGAGCATCGAGAAGCTCTCAATCGCGCGCAGCCGCTTCATGGCGACCTCGCTGAGCACTTTGTCGGGCGAAACCATCATGTAGCAATACGCGCGGTGCTTGAAGCGGCCGACGCGCCCACGGAGCTGGTGCAGCTCAGAGAGGCCGAACATATCGGCGTCATTGATGAACATGGTGTTGGCGCGGGGAATATCGATGCCTGATTCGATAATGGTGGTGCACACGAGAATGTCTGCTTGTCCCCGGATGAATTTGAGCATGACGGCTTCGAGCTCGCGCATCGGCATCTGGCCGTGGCCGACGATGATCCGCGCATCAGGCGCAAGTTGTTGCACATCGTGCGCGATGGCCTGGATGTTGTGAACGCGATTGTGTACGAAGAACACCTGGCCCTCACGGGCAAGTTCACGTTCGATGGCCTGCTTGATGCGGCGGGAGTCGTAGCCGAGCACCTCGGTGACGATCGCTCTTCGGTCGAGCGGCGGCGTTGACAGCGAGGAAATGTCGCGCAGGCCGAGCAGCGACATATGAAGCGTTCGCGGAATGGGCGTTGCGCTGAGCGTAAGGACGTCGGCGGTCGCACGGAACTGGAGCAGCTTCTGTTTGTGTTCCACACCGAAGCGCTGCTCTTCGTCGATGATGACCAGGCCAAGGTCGCTGAACTTGACATCTTTCGAGAGCAGGCGGTGCGTCCCGATAATGATGTCCACCTGTCCGGTCTGGAGCGCCTTCAGAATCTGCGTCTGCTCACCTTTGGATTTGAATCTGCTGACCGATTCGATTCGGAATGGATAGTCAGCGAAGCGTTCGCGGAAGGTTCTCTCGTGTTGCTCGCAAAGGACGGTGGTGGGCACAAGAACCGCGACCTGCTTGCCGTACTCCGCGGCTTTGAACGCGGCGCGCATCGCGACTTCCGTTTTGCCGAAGCCGACATCGCCGCAGACAAGTCGATCCATTGGCTTGCGATCGCTCATATCGCGCTTGATCGCAGAGACTGCCGCGAGTTGGTCTTCCGTTTCCTCGTAGGGAAACTCGGCCTCAAACTCCTTCTGCCACGCGGTGTCGGCCGGGTACCTGATGCCGGGCATGGCTTCGCGCGCCGCCTGAATACGCAGCATCTCAGCGGCAAAGTCACGCACCGCATCGCGCACCTGTTCTTTCTGTCGCTTCCACTTGCGGCCGCCCAGCGTTGAAAGCTCGGGTGAGCCGGTGAATGCGCCAATGTACTTCTGGACGTAGTCGATCTTGGAGACCGGCACGTGCAGTTTGGCGCCGCGCGCAAACTCCAGCGTCAGATACTCTTCGGGCGCGCCCGTCGCGCCTTCCATAGTGTGCAGCCCCGTGAACTGCGCGATGCCGTGCTCACGATGCACCACATAGTCGCCGGGTTGGAGGTCAAGGAACGTATCCATCGCGCGCGAGGATGTCTTGAACCTGCGTGCTCGGCGGCGAGTATGGAAACGGTGAAGCAGCTCGTGGTAGGGGACCAGCGCAAGGCCACGCGGCGCTGATGCGCCGGCGGGTGATCTCCAGATAAAGCCGCGATGCAGATAGCGCTCCTCAATAGTCACCTGCGCATCGGCAGCGAACTCTTCGAGCAGCTCGCCCATGCGCTGGCATTCGCCTTCATTCTGACACAGCACAAAGGTCTCGTCTCGCGCGCTGAGTTCCACCAGCTCAGCCACCGCTTCAGATGCGTTCTCCGAGAAGCCGGGCAGCGGCTCGACGGGGAGTGCGATCGAATCGTCGTCCCCTCCAACCAGATGACTGACCTGCACGGTGCAGGCGGTGCGGAGCATGAGCGACTTGAAGACTTCCTGCACAGGTACGATGGCGCTGGCGTCGCTGACGCGCTCGAAATACGCCCTTCCTTGTTCTGAAATCTCAAGGAACTCCGCAAGGATCGCGCGAGTGTTCTTAGGAAGATTCTCGGTGAACAGCGTCTCCGCGGCGAAACTGTGCGACATCAGCTGCTTGCCGCCGATGACCTCAATGCGATCGAGCCGGCGGTCGGATCCCATGGTCGCGACATCGACCTCATACATCGCCTCGACCTCATCACCGAAGAGGTCCAGCCGGGCCGGCGCCGAAGCCGCCGGCGGAAAGATGTCGATGATGCCGCCGCGAACGGCGAACTCGCCGGGGTTTTCGATGTTTTCGACCCTCACGTAGCCAGCGTCTGTCAGCCATGTGGCGAACTCATGCGGATCGATCTTCGTGCCGATCTCAATGATGCGCAGCCCGCGCTCAAGCTGTGCAGCGGCGGGCACTTTCTGCATGAGGGCGGCAATGGGCGCTGCGATCACAGCCGGGCCGTCACCGACTTGAACGCGATTGATGAGCGTCAGCCGCTCTGCAAGCAGTTCGAGGTTCAGATTGGATTCACCCGGCGCGTATTCAATAGCTGGGAAACGCGCGGCTTCGATGCCCAGCGAACCGAGTTCGTCGATGGCTTCGTCCGCCTCATCAAGGTGAGCCGTGACAAGAAGGATCGG
>CAZFZT010000042.1:0-27256 GCA_964523675.1 uncultured Isosphaeraceae bacterium | reverse complement strand
GGCTATGCCTACGTCTTTGACCAGATGATAAGTTCCCGAGCCGGGTGGTCGTCGATCTTCAGTCTGACCGGTCAGCTGACATGGGATGCATGGACATGGCAGTATCCGTACCAGATTGCCATTCTCGCACTGCTCGTAGGCGGGGCAATAGCGATGTTGCCTTGTTTCCGCCCTTCCGGCCGCTTCTATCAACGCCGCGGTCTCTGCCCCAGATGCCACTACGACCTGCGGCACAAGACCGAAGCCGGGTGTCCGGAGTGCGGGTGGAATCGCCCGGCGGATGCGGCCAGGTCGGACGAGGCGTAGGGCAATGGCGCGTAGCAAGGCGCGATCTATGAAAAAACAGCGCCGGCGTTTCGCCGGCGCTGCTCTCGAATCGAATCTCCCTCCCGCACACGCGCTCCCCGTTTGGGAAGCGATCAGGCGACCTTGCGGTAGCGGCGGGTCGAGGAGCCGGGGCGGCTCTTGAGCGTGGGGAACTTGTAGGAATGGGGCATGCTCTTGCTCTTGCTCTTGCCCTTGCTCTTGCTCTTGCTCTTGATTTTGGACTTGGGCTTGCTCTTGCTGCCGGTCTTGGTGCCGGTCTTGAACTGCTTGGACCAGAACTTGTTGCACCACTTCATGAAGTTGGCCTGGCTGGAGCAGTGCTTGTGCATTTGCGCGGGGGTGCAGCAACCGCTGGCGAGGCACCACTCGACGAACGACTGCCACATGTTGGTCTGGCAGGTCTTGATGCACTTGCCGGTGCACTTCTTCGGCATGTTGCAGGGCCAGTAGACCCAGGTGCCGTTGAACTTCTGACGGTAGCAGAGGCCGGCCTTGCACAGCGAATTGAAGACGACGCTGGGCGTCTTGTTGCAGCGCGAGGCGATGTTGGTCACAGCGGTCCAACACGGCGTGCCGCGATTGATGGCCGACGTGAATGCCGGGCCGAACGGGGAAGTGGGGGTCTTGCTTGGCATGACAATTGTCTCCTGTTGAGGTTCTGCCTTCGGTACAGCCGGCGATCGAAAGCGGCCTTCGTTGCTGCGATCACATCGGCACACATGCTCAGGGCGACGATCGCCCGAACAGGCGAAATTGATCGGCGCATATACAGAGGCGATTTACAATTGTCAGGGGATTATTGGAAGAATGTGGTTATTGGACGTGGATGGCGCGCCGGAACGTCATCGAGTGGGATGCGATGCGCGGACCCGGGGCGTCGCGTGGGCGCCGCTGCGCGGCTTCTGCGCTCTGTCCCGGCTTGGGATTGCTCCGGCTTGTAACCTTGCGGCTTTACTGGGGGCCGCTTCGCAGGAATTCGGGGACGCCTTCTTCGATTTCCTCGAGTGATCGCAGCGTTTCAACCTCGTATTCGTGATCGCGCTTGCGGAGTACGTGTGCAGTGATCAGCTCATCACCCTGTTTCATCTCGCGAACGATGTCGAGCCCTTCGAGGATGCGTCCGAAGACGGTGTAGCCGCGGTTGAACTGCGGCAGCGGCTTGTGGGCGATGTAGAAGCGCGAGCCGGCTGTATCCGGGCCGGAGTGGGTCATGGCGATAGAGCCGGCGAAGTGCCGCCGAGCGTTCTCACGCTCCCATTCGTCGGCGATGCGGTAGCCCGGGCCTCCGGTGCCGGGGAGACCTTCGCCGCCCGGCCGCGTGTAGGGGTCGCCCCCCTGCGTCATGGACTCGGGCAACACTGCGTGAAACTTCGTCTCGTTATAGAAGCCGGATTCAACCAGCGAGATGAAGTTGGCGACCGTGTTGGGCGCGCTGTCCTCGAAGAGTTCGAGCACGATCCGGCCGCGTGCTGTTACGAGCTCAACGCGCGGCAGGTTGTCCGCTGCGGCTTCCTCGCTGCGCAGTTCTTCCTCTTGCTTCCACAGCTCCGCAATCTCAGCAAAGTCCCGCTCTAAACGATTCACTTGCGTCCGCAAGCCACTGCCAGCGAGGGCTTCGTCCGGAATCGCATCGAGCGCTGCGATCGCCTCTGCGAATCGATTCTCCGCGTGCAGCAGTTCCGCAAGGAGCATCTGCGCCTCGGGATCTTCAGCCGGGTCAATCGGCGCGACTTCGAGCATGGCCAGGGCGTCCGCGTACTCGCTGCGGCGTTTGAGATCGCGCGCCCGGTTGATGCGCAGAAATGTTGTGTCCTCGGTGTTGGCGAGGAGCCATTGGAACACCTCGTCAGCGCGCTCGTTCATCTCATTGCGATTGAGATATTCCAACCAGGCAAGGCCGAAACGCGGCTGATCGGGTGCGGCTTCCACGAGCTGCGCAAAGAGCGTATCGACGCGGTCGTGATCCTCAAGCCACATCGAGAGCTGAATCTCGCCGGCAAGGCCGCCGGCATGACCGGTGCTTTTCGCGTTGAAGCGGGCGAAGCGATCACGCAGTTCTTCGACGACGGGTCGATCTGATTCTCTCATGCCGCCTAGGCCCTGGAGCGAGACGTACAGCCGCTCAAACTGGGCCTGCAGGCGCTCGAATGTCTGGTCGCCGGCGGGCTGCGCGGCTTGGGTGGCCGTGGCAGGGGCGGCGATGAGGATCAGAAAAAGAACCGTCAGAACTGGAGTGATGCGGTGCATGGTAGGTATTGCCTCGTACAGGGAGAAAGCGTAGGGGCAATAGGGTAGCACG
This sequence comes from uncultured Isosphaeraceae bacterium, assembly GCA_964523675.1. Classification (GTDB taxonomy): domain Bacteria; phylum Planctomycetota; class Phycisphaerae; order Phycisphaerales; family SM1A02; genus CAZFZT01. The sequence continues at coordinate 24,630 of CAZFZT010000042.1, read as the reverse complement.
GCCGGGGCGGACGCGGCGAGGCCATGGGCGATACCTGCCACCCGCACCTTACTGAGAGGAAAGGCGTCAGCCGCCGCGCGGCCCGAAAAGGTCGCGAAGCGGATTTGAGCCGCCAGTGTCGCCCCCGCTATTGCGGAAGAGACGGTCCAGGAGATTCCGTTCAATCCCCTGTCGGAGGAGTTCGCGTGCGATGTCGAAGTCAGGATCGATGATGGGCTCGAGTTCCGCCCCGAGCGGACCGCGAAGCACCAGCGGCACCTCAATTGCGCCTTCGCCGCTTCCGAGGATCTCCTGTAGCTCCCGGATTTTGAGCTGGCTCAGCGGTAGCGCGGTGCGGAGGTTTACACGCTTTTGAACCAGATCGATGGTGCCTTGCCAGGGGAGATCAATCGAACTGATGTGCGTGACGAAGCGGTCGTACTCGATGATGCCGTCCTGGATCTCTATTGCGATGGGGTCAAACTGCACAATGGCTGAATCAGATGAAACGCCGGAGAGGCCGGCGAGCGCAAGGATGCCAAGGATCGGCGACTGGCGATCGAATGACACGGCACCGATATTGAGATTGACCGTGCCCGCCAAGCGTGAGATATCACTATCGAGCGGGATCGAGGCAGGGCCGAACCTGGCGGTGAGCGGCGTTTCCGCGGTGAGCAGATTATTGAAGATCGGATGTATGCGCGAGAGAACGAAGTCGCGCATGAGCGGCGTCATCTGCACCTCGCCTGTGATCGGCGTCTCGTTTGAAAAGTGAAGCACGCCGTCGGCGACTACGCCTGACCCCTTGACGAATCCATTTGGGGAGATGAGATCGAACTTGATCTCGCCGGCGTCGAAACCGACCACCGGCCGGCGCATCACATCATCCACTTCAAGTGTGCCGTCAAGGTGCGGACCCACGACGGCGATCAGGTGACCTTGCATTTGCAGAAAGGCGTCGGCGAGCGCGGTGGGAGCGCGGTTGAAGTTGGCATCGAGGTTGACGCGCGAGTTCTCGAATGTGAGCGGCGAACCCGCAATGATCGGCTCATGCAGCGTGCCGTGTACCGTGAAGCGGCCTGCGATCGGCTGCGCCTGCTGTGCGGATTGATCGCGCGGCACGCCGATCGTGCCCGGTGGCGGTAGCGGCGCGGAGGCGGCTGTTTCGACGGTGTCGCCTTCAATGACAACTTCAAACTGTGCTGCGTCACTGAAAGCATCGCCCTTCACCGTCACGACGACATTTTCAACCGTCTGCCGCTCGTTCTCAATGTGCATGACGAGCGGCCCGCCGCGCAGTTCCGCGTTGAGGTCGAAGAGCGTCGGCTCAAAGGCCTGCTGCGTGAGCAGGCCGAGCGGAATGCTCGCGTCAATGGAGAACGTCCCGGGCACATCGCGCTCAACGCTGATGCGCGCATCATCGCCGAGCATCTGCGCGAGTGCTTCGGCCCCGAGTGTCAGCGTCGCGTTGCCGGTGTTGAGATCAATCAGATCGTCGGCATAAGTCGCTGTGACCGTGCCCTGCAATCGCGGCATGGCCGGAACGATGGTGGCTTCATATCTGTCTCCGATGGCGCTGAACGTGATGTCGGCCGAGCCGCTTTCACCAAGCCATAACTCGAATTGCCCTGGTTCCCGTCCGACAAGTCGTTCGACGCTTCGCACATCAAGCTCGCTGATCTCGAGCGTGCCGGCTAGTTGCGGTTCGCGCTGTTCTTCGGCGGTGATGTTATCGGAGGGTTTGCCGTTGAGGGCATAGCGCACGGTTGCGATGCGCGAGCCATCGGTGTAATGGCGAATGGCTGCGCTGCCGTCGGCGGAGTAACCGGCAAGCAGCGGCGGTTGCTGTTCGCTTTCGTCGAGTTCTGGCGTCCGGGCGAGTGGATCACGGGCCAGCATCGCCGTCACGTTCGCATTAAAGTTCTGGACATTCACCAGCTCGGCGGCGCCGGGCAGACCGCTCAGCGCAACGTTTTCAAGGATGATCCTGCCACGTAAGTCGCGGGTCTGAAGGCGATACTCATCCGGTCTCGAACCGATGAGCACGATGGGATCCAGCTCAAGACGAGCCGGCACGTCTTCCAGAAGCGCGATCTGTTCCTGCTCGGGATCGTCCGGTTCGGGCATGAAGCGTTGCGCGACGGCAGGGGTCAAGGCAAACGCAGCAGACGCCTGCGCGATCTCCAGCGCATCGGGCCGGCGCAGCACTTCCACTTCGGCGAGCGTCTGCGCGCCGGATGCTGTGATCGCGCCACGTAAGCCGGCTTCTTCAACCGATGTCGTTACGCTCAGATCAATCTGCTCACCAAGGAGATCGCGAAGCGTTTCCCGCTCATTCGGCAGCCACTGTGCGATGGTTGCAGTCGGCAGGCCGTCCACGTTGATATTGCCGGCGAAATCCGCGTTGACGGCATTGATCTCACCGGCTTCATCGAAGAGGTTTGTGATGCGCTGCTTGAGCGTAACCGGCGCGTCATCAACGAGAAGCGCGGCGTCGATGTCGAGGTGTTCACCCAAGGCGGGCGCGTCGAAGGCAATCTCGGCGCGATTGACGAGAATTGTCTGAGCAGGTTCATCCTGATCTGGCGCGCCGCCGGGCCGTGTCCCGGTTTGTGTTTCATCATCGATGGCCGGTTCAAAGAGCAATGCGACCGGCTCGTTGATGCGCAGCACGCCCGTGCCGCCATACAGCGCAAGCGGCCGCGATTCACTGGCGGGGTCCACCGGAGGCAGACGAAACTCGGTCATGTGAAGGGCGACATTGACCGGTCGATCGACACTCAGGTTCGTCACGGCCTGCACGAGATCAGGATGCGCCCGCTGCGTCACAAGGACGAGATTGTCGCCGCTCCACCACCCGGACTCTGCGTCATGCACAGCCGAGAGGTCGAGCGATGCCCGCTCACCAACCGCGCTGATGATCGCGGTCCCCTGCGCGGGATCAATGCTGGCATCAAGATCAATCGTTCGACCGACATCTCGTGCAAGAACAATCGGTGTGCTCGCCAGCACAGGTTGCAGGAGCGAAGAAGGCACGCGCTCACCCGTGGCTTCAGCGGTGACGCTTTCAAGGGTGACATCAAGGGAGCCATCGGCGCGGAACGGCATGCGCACATTGATCTGGGCGCGAAAGCGGCTGCGCTCATCGGCCGCGGTATCCTGATTGCTTTGCGCGTTCGGGCTGCGAAACGCTGCTTCGGATTCGATATCAGCAGCAACGAGTTGCGCAAGGTTGTCGGCGTGCACGGCCATCGCCAATTGCGTCAGAACGGTCGGCATGTCCATGCCGGGGACCGGCACGTTTGAAGCCGTGAGCGTCATGTTGATCGGCGCGCCTTCGGGCGTGAACGCGCCGTCCGAATCGAAAAGGTTCTCCGATTTGCCCGCCAGCCGCACCTCGCCCTTCACGTCATCGGCGAGCGTTTGCGCGATGAACTCGAACGAAACCTCGCTCGGATCGGCCGAGTTGGGCTCTCCCGCCGGGGAGTACGTCAGATAGCCGCCAAGGTCGTTGAACGAGACGGTTCGTTGATCCGCCATGTGGGTGACGTTGACGTCGATGCCGCTTGCGCGGAAGACGATCGGCGGCACGCCCTGCATTGGCGGGCCCGTCTCGCGTGGCTCGGGATCGACCTTGACGATCTGCTGGAGATTCGTTGTGCCGTCTTCATGCACGAGAGCGTTGATCGTGCCGTCCGAGACGTTCGCTTCGAGTACTCCAAACGTGCCGAAGAGCAGACTCCAGAGGCCGGGTCTTATGGATGCGTTCACGTTGGCAACCTCCTCGCCCTGAGGATCGACGATCCGCAGCCCGCGAATCTCCTGCGGTCCGCCCCACGACACCGACAGCGACTGAAAGTCAGCGATGCTGCCGGTGGTGAGCCGATCTTCGATCGCGCTACGTATCGCGCCATGGCCGAGGCCTGCACTGATAAGCGTCGGCAACAGAGCGATGAGCACGATGAGCAGGACGAGGACGACACCGGCCCCGATCGCGGTGCGCTTGAGAATGACGGATCGTCTGGCCATGGGCGTTTATTCTCCTCAATTTAGGTCCGCCACCCGACACATGACCGCTGGTAATCCAGCGTATTGGCGGCTGCGAGCGCCAGCGAGACAGCTCGAATCCAGTGTCCTAGCCGTCGCATTCGAATGATCGTCGAATGTTGCTATCGTATGCGGCCTCAACACTTGGCAGCATTTCACACATCCGTTCAGGCAGCACCTTCTGGAAACGATTCGTTATGGCCGAGATCGCATCCACCATCGGAATTCTCATGGGCTCCTCGTCAGACTGGCCCGTGATGAAGCATGCCTCGGAGACGCTTACGGAGTTCGGCATTGCGCACGAGTCGCGCGTGCTCTCGGCGCATCGAACGCCGAATGAGACCGCCGAGTACGTGCGCAGCGCAAAGGAGCGCGGCCTGAAGGTCATCATCGCAGCGGCAGGCGGCGCGGCTCACCTCGCCGGCGTGGTCGCTGCTCATACGCAGTTGCCGGTGCTCGGCGTGCCGATGACCAGTACGCTCCAGGGCCTCGATTCGCTGCTCTCGACCGTGCAGATGCCCGGCGGCGTGCCGGTCGGAACGCTGGCCATCGGCAAGGCAGGCGCGGTGAACGCCGCCCTGCTCGCGGTGCGCATCCTTGCGCTTCAAGACGACGCGCTTGCGCAGCGCCTGGAGGCGTATGCAAAGCAGCGTGCAGAGAAAATCCTGGCGGAAGTGCTTGAATAGATTTCAGCGTTCCTTCGCTGCATCGCGGTAGAGCAGATGTTTGTCGATGTAGGCGAGCACTTGCGGTCTGAGCATGTCCCGGACATCGCGTCCGGCAGCGAGTCGCCGGCGAACCTCCGTTGCATTGACATCAATCCGCGGCAGGTCGAGCGTCCAATTGGTCCAGCGTTCGGCCTCCTCGCCGGAATAGCGCTCGCGCACGGCAGATTCGAACGTGTGCTGATCCCACGGCGGTCGAATCATCACCGCAGGTCTTGCCAGCTCGACAATGCGATCCCATCGGCGCCACTTGTGAAACTCCACCGCCTGATCGGCGCCGATCAGCAGGTACATGGGAGTCTGACCAAAGGAGTCGCGGAATGCTTCGAGCGTATCAACCATGTAACTGGGACCGGCACGATCAAGCTCGATGGTTGACACCTCAGCTCGAGGCACATCGCGCACGGCCAACTGCAGCATGGCGAGGCGATGGTGGCTGGCGGTCGGCGGAGTGTCGGCTTTGAGCGGATTGATCGCAGCGGGCACGTAGATGATGCGCTCGCACCGGAGTTGATCGGCCGCAAGCGGCGGCAGCTTCACATGGGCGATATGTGGCGGATCGAACGTGCCGCCGAAGATGAGGATGCCGCCGGGCATGGGACACAAGTGAACGGCAAAGGGCGGGCAAAGTCAAACTAACGTGGACGCCTTCAGAGCGATCGCCAGCCGGAGCTTTGGGAGATCGGCATGCGTCAGAGACGGTACCATGCGGACAAGCCATGCTGCGCCTCAAGCACATTCGCAAGTCATTCCGGACCACGGTCGCCGTGGACGATTTGTCGCTTGAGATTCAGGCGGGAGAAGTGTTTGCGCTGCTCGGGCCGAACGGGGCGGGCAAATCCACGAGCATCCACATTGCGGTGGGACTGCTTGACCCTGATGAGGGTGAGGTTGACATTGGCGGCTTCGGTTCGCCGCGCGATCCTGTGGTTCGCGCGAAGATCGGCGTCGCGCCGCAGTCACTTGCGCTGTATGACGAGCTCACAGCAGAGGACAATGTCAGGTTCTTCGGCGGCATGTACGCGATGGCTGGTCGTGCGCTCCGCGCGCGCTGCGCGGAGGTTCTTGAGCTCGTCGGTCTGACCGACCGCAAACGCGATCTTGTCAAGACCTATTCAGGAGGGATGAAGCGGCGGCTGAACCTGGCCGTGGCGCTCGTCCATGATCCGCCCATCCTGCTGCTCGATGAACCGACGGTCGGCGTTGATCCGCAATCGCGCAATGCCATTCTTGATACAGTGCATGCGCTGGCGGAACGCGGCCGGACCGTTCTGTACACGACGCATTACATGGAGGAAGCGCAGCGATTGTGTTCGCGAGTCGCCATCATCGATCGCGGCCGGCTGCTCGCACTGGGAACGCCGGATGAGCTCATCGCCGCACATGGGGGGGAAAGTGTGGTGCGCATCGAGCGTGAGGCAGGCGAAGAGCGCATCCGCAGCGATGACCCGATGCGCGAACTGACGCGCACTATCGTAAACGGAGGCGGCGTGCGCGCGATTCACGTTGAGCGGCCGACGCTGGAGGATGTCTTTCTCAATCTGACCGGGAGGAGTTTGCGCGACTGATGCGAGCCATTGTCACGCTGGCCATCAAGGATGTGCGACTGCTCCTGCATGACAAGATGGGGTTCTTCTTCGTCTTTGTGTTCCCGCTCTTGGTGGCGATCTTCTTTGGGATGATTTTTTCAGGAGGCGGCGGTGAAACGTCGGCCATCGATGTCGCGGTTGTTGTTGAAGATGCGGGCGAGGAAGCGGCAGCGTTCGTGAACGAGCTCATGGAGGGCCCAGAAGTTGACGTGACGCGGCTGAACGACCGGGCGGAGGCGGCGGACCTCGTGCGGCGCGGCAGGCAGACCGCGTTCATTGTGGTAGAAGATGGATTCAGTGAAGCAAGCAGGCGGATGTTCTGGGGGGAGCCAATGCGACTGTCGATCGGCGTTGACCCGGCGAGACGGGCCGAGGCCGCGATGCTCGAAGGAATTCTTACAGCGGCGGCCTTCGAGCGCATGCAAGGCGCCATGGCTGACCGCGACACCATGCGCGAGTCCACACGTGCCGCGATGGAATCGCTGCGCGCAGCCGAGGAGCCGATCGCTGGCGGCGATGCGCTTGAGCAATTCCTGAACGACCTGAATGCATTTCTTGATGCGGAAGGCGACGACGCTGCCGATACGGCTGGGGGCGGACTGTTCGGTGGCGGTGATTGGAATCCGGTTGAGATTCAGCGCATTGACCTTGCTCGGGAACGAACCGGTGAACCGCAGAGCAGCTACGTCATTTCTTTCCCTCAGGGGATCATCTGGGGCATCATGGGTTGCGCCGCCGGGTTCGGCATTTCACTAGTGACTGAACGCACGCGAGGCACATTGGTGCGACTGCGGCTTGCGCCCATCGCGCGGTGGAAAGTGCTTGTGGGCAAAGGATTGGCGTGTTTCATCACGACGGTTGCAGTGGCTGCGATTCTGCTGGCGATTGGCTGGTTGGTCTTTGGCGTGCGGCCACATTCGGTGCCGCTGCTCGTTGCGGCTGTCGGATCATCCGCGTTTGCGTTCGTCGGGATCATGATGCTTCTTTCGGTGACGGGTCGCACTGAGGCGTCCGCCGGCGGAATCGGCTGGGCGATTCTGCTGGTGGCGGGGATGTTTGGCGGCGCGATGGTGCCGCTGTTCATCATGCCGGAGTGGATCCAGCAGGTGAGTCATTTCAGCCCGGTGAAATGGGCGATGCTCTCGATGGAAGGCGCGTTGTGGCGAGGTTTTTCGCCGGCGGAGATGTTCCTGCCGTGCGCGATTCTCATCGGAATCGGTTTAGGCGGCTTCGCCATCGGCGGCGCGGTGTTCGACTGGTCCGAACGCGCGTGAACAGGTGATGATGCGACGGAACATCGTCATGGGCGGGCATTGAGCGCGCTGGTTGTTCGTCAGCTCGTGATTGCTCCGGTGCGGATCAACTCGTTGATCGCTGCAATATCCGGCGATGGCGGGCGATCTTCGGTCAACTTCGGCACGGCCCTTCGTATGACTTCGTACACGCGCTCGACGCCTTCGCCGCTTCGTAGCGGCCTTTGATACTCCATCGCCTCGGCCATCACGAGCAGTTCGATCGCGATGACGTTGCGAGATAACTCGACCGCAGCGCGGGCCTTGTGCGCGCTGGTCGCGCCCATGGAGTTGTAATCTTCGATGCCCGCCGAGGTTGGAATGTTGTGAACGCTTGCGGGATGGCAGAGCGTTTGCAGTTCATTGCAGCACGCGGCCGCGGTGTACTGCGCGATCATCAGGCCGCTGTGCAGGCCCGGCTGGGGCGAGAGATAGACGTTCACCGGGTTCTCGGAATCGCTGGCGGTGAGCAGCCAGTTGATCCGCCGCTCCGCGATGCCCGCGATGTGGGTGAGCGCGATGGGCAGGATGTCAAGCGCAATGGCCAGCGGCATGCCATGGAAGTTCGCGCCGGACAGTACCGAGTGCCGAGTACCGGGTTCCGAGTGTTTGCTCTCCTCGGTACTCGGCACTCGCTCCTCGGTACTGCCCGAAAAGACGAGCGGATTGTCCGTCACCGCGCCGAGTTCGTTCTCGATCACCGCCCGCACGCAGCGGATTGTGTCGATCGCAGCGCCGAGAACCTGCGGGGCTGCCCGCAGGCAGTATGGATCCTGCACGCGCGGGTCATCGACTTCATGCGCATGAACGATCTGCGAGCCGCGAAGCAGTTCGAGCATCCGCTGCGCGGCAGCGATCTGGCCCGGCTGATTTCGCGCTTTGTGAATGCGCGGATCGAGCGGCTGATGGCTGGCCCTGCATGAATCAAGCGCCATGGCTGCGGCGCAGACGGCTGCGTGTTCGATGCGCTCGACATCGCACAGCGCGAGCGTGCCGACAGCGCACATGAGGTGCGTGCCGTTGATGAGCGCGAGGCCCTCCTTGGCGTCGACTTCGATCGGCTCAAGGTCTGCCGAGGCGAACGCTTCGCGGCCTGACATCTCCTTGCCGTTCACGCGCGCATGGCCTTCACCAATGAGCACCAGCGCCGCATGCGCCAGCGGCGCGAGATCGCCTGATGCGCCGACCGAGCCGCGCGATGGCACGATCGGCGTGATGCCCGCATTGAGCAGATCGAGCAGGCGTTCAATGACGATCGGCCGCACGCCGGAGCGAGCGCGGGCAAGCGATGCTGCGAGGATCAACAACATGGCTCGCACCACTTCCGGGGGCAGCGGCTCGCCGACGCCTGCTGCGTGGGAGCGCAGCAGGTTTCGCTGCACTTCACGGATACCTTCGCGCGGGATGCGATGCCTGCTGAGCGATCCGAAGCCGGTGTTCACGCCATAGATTGCATCGCCTGAGTTGGCGATGTCGTCGATGATCTTGCGATTGAGCTGGACCGCGCTGCGGGCGGCGTCTGCGAAGGTGACGAGCCGGCCATGCCGCGCGACATTCTCGACCGCAGTGGGTGAGAGCGGCCTTCCATCGAGCACGAGCGCATCTGGCTTCTCCATACGCCCGAAGCATACCGCAGCCGTTACAATCGCGTTCATGGCCAATTGCTCCCGAGTCGTGTTCCTGGTCGTCCTCACGCTTGCGGTTTCGCGCAGCGCTTTCGCGGCTGACACAACCCAATCCGACGAAGCCCTGCGCGAGCGGGTGATGGCGATCCTGAGGGAAGTGCCGCTGATCGACGGCCACAACGATGTGCCATGGCAGTACCGCAACCGCTTCAACAATCATCTGGATCAGGCGGACTTTGCCGGTGACCTCTCGACGCTTGAGCCACCCATGCACACGGACATTCCGCGCCTGCGGGAGGGCGGCATGGGGGCGCAGTTCTGGTCGGTGTACATTCCCATCAGCATGCGCGGCGGGCAACCAGGTGATGCGCGGATCGTGCTGGAACAGATCGACTTCGTGCACCGGTTGGCCGAGAAGTATTCTGATGACCTTGAGATCGCGCTGACGGCTGACGACATCGAGCGCATCCACGGCGAAGGGCGCATTGCTTCGCTCATGGGCATGGAAGGCGGGCACTCGATTGAGAATTCGCTGGCGGTGCTGCGCGGCACGTATAACCTCGGCGTGCGCTACATGACGCTCACGCACTGGCGGAGTCTTGAATGGGCGGATGCGGCCACCGATGCACCGATTAACAACGGGCTGTCAAAGTTTGGCGAGGAAGTGGTGCGCGAGATGAACCGGCTGGGGATGATGGTTGACATCGCGCACGTGTCGCCTGACACGATGCGCGATGCGCTGGCGGTGAGCGAAGCGCCGGTGATCTTCTCACATTCATCTGCCTATGAAGTCTGCAACCATGCAAGGAACGCGCCGGATGATGTGCTGCTTCAGCTCAAGGACAACAACGGCATCATCATGATCTGCTTCCTCGGCTCGTATGTCTCCGAAGATCTGCGGCTGTGGCAGGAAGAGATGGAGCGGGTGCGAGCGCAGCTTGTGCAGCAGCACCGGGAGGACCATCAAGCGATCCAGCGCGATCTTGCTGCATGGCAGGAAGAGAACCCGCAGCCGCAGGCGACGCTTGCGCAGGTGGCCGATCACATCGATCATGTGCGCGACCTGATCGGCGTTGAGTACATCGGCATCGGCGGCGATTACGACGGCACGACTTCGCTGCCTGTTGGGTTGGAAGATGTGTCGAAGTACCCGGACCTTTTCGTTGAACTGCTCAAGCGCGGCTACAGTGATGAGGACATCAAGAAGATTGCCGGGCTGAACCTGCTTCGAGTGATGCGCGATGTTGAGGAGGCAGCCGCGAAGCTGCGGGAAAGCCGGCCGCCGTCGAGCGCGCTGATTGAAGAGGTGGATGGCGCCCAGCGACGATCGCGCGGCGTGCGATGAGAGGGGTGCTCCGCTGAGCGTCTGGCCGACCTGAAAGATTGTTTCATTCGTTCGCCGGTCTACCATACTGATCCATCATGCACATGCACGCGATCCAACGGAGCACTGCGATCTTTATCGGGGTTGTCCTCACCGGAATGCTCGGGGCGCTGGCTGCTCGGTGGCTCATTCTGCCGACGGGAGCGCCTGCGCCGGGTTTGTTCGAGGTGCAGGCATCGAGCGGCGCGCTTGTGATGGTCATGCTCATCTTTGCGGCAGGGGCTGCACTGGCGGCTGTGGTGGGCCGGTTGACCAATGCCGCAGTCGGCTTGTTCGTGCTGGGCGCCGGCATGTTCGTAATGGCCAGGCGCGGCGGCTCGGTTGTGGAACTTGCATTCAGCGGCGGCGGCTTAGGGCTCGTGGTCGTCGAAACGCTGATCTGGGCTGGATTGATTCTGGTGGCGACGCTCATCGTCTTCCGCATCAGCGGCCCGCTCAGGGATATTGAACCCGATCAGTCTGGACGAGTTCCAAATCCCTTCACAAGTCGTGAAGCGATGATCTCAGCTGCAATGGGCGGGCTGGTGCTGCCGGTGGTGTGGCTCGTTGCGCAGTCGCCTGAGAAGGGGCAGGCGCTGGGGGCTGCGATCCTGGGCGCGACCGCAGCAGGTTTGGCCGGGCGGCTCATCTCGCCGCATGTTCAGCCAATGTTGCTTTTCGCCTCGCCTTGCGTCTTCGGCGGGATCGGTCATGTTATTGGATTGATGATGATGCGCGGCGGGGCGGAGCACGCCGTGGTAACGAATGCGGTATCGGCGTTCAACGTGCCCATGCCGCTCGACTACGCAGCGGGTTCGCTCATCGGGGTGGCGCTGGGATTGGGCTGGGCGCGATCGATGCTGCACCATGAAGAACACGATTCGGCCGAGCAGGCAGCCAACCGCGCGTGATATGATTGGCCCCGAATCAGGTTCAGCATGGCAAGACTTCACGAACATCAGGGTAAAGCGCTGCTGGCGCAGCACGGCTTGAGCGTGCCGCGCGGCGAGGTGGCGCGCTCGCCGGGGGAGGCGGCTGCCGCGGCGCGGAAGATCGGCGGGCGGGTCGTGCTGAAGGTGCAGGCGTGGATTACCGGCCGGGCGGCCAAGGGCGGGATCGTCTTTGCCGACTCGCCGGAGGAAGCCCGCGAATCCGCAGCACGGCTGCTCTCGATGCGCTTCGGCAACTTCCCCGTCACCGAACTGCTCATCGAGGAAGTCATCGACATCAAAGATGAACTGTTCGTCTCGATCACGATCGACGATGCGCTTCAGTCGCCCGTGCTGCTGCTCGATACGCAAGGCGGGTCCGGAATCGAAGACCGCGCTGCATCCGTGGCGCGAATCCCAATCGACGTACGAACCGGTATCAGTGCCGAAGACCTCCGGACCACGCTGGCGGCTTCGCGCATCAAGCCATCCATGCACGAGCCGCTCATCGCAGCGATCGTCGCAGCGACGAACCTTGCCAGGCATTGCGAAGCGCGATCGCTCGAAATCAATCCGCTGGTAACGACGACCGACGGTCGGGTGCTCGCCGCTGACTGTCGTGTGACGATTGATGATTACGCGGTGTTTCGACATCCGGAACTCGGCATTGAAATCGCGCGGGAACTCGATCATCCGCCGACTGATCTTGAACGCATCGCGTACAAAGTGGAGCAGGACGATCATCGCGGAACGTTCTACTTCGCGCAGTTGACGACCGATGCTGCGCCGGGCTCAAGGGGCCTGATCGGCTTTCACGGTGCGGGCGGCGGCGGCTCGATGATGTCCATGGATGCAGCCACGAATGCGGGCTTCACACTGGCAAACTTTTGCGACACCTCCGGCAACCCATCAGCATCAAAGGTGTACCGCGCAGCGCGCATCATCCTCGCGCAGCCAGGCATCGTGGGGTACTTCGGCTCGGGCTCGGGCGTAGCGAGTCAGGAACAGTTCTGGAGCGCGTATGGTCTGGCGAAGGCGTTTCTTGAGATGAACCTGAGCATTCCTGCTGTCGTGCGACTCGGCGGCAACAGTGAGGACCGCGCGGTGGACATCCTGCAGGACGCCTGCCGCGATCTGCCGGCGACTGTTGAGGGATACAAGAAGGATGATGCGCCCGCGAAGTGCGCATCTCGGTTTGCGGAATTGGTCGAGAAGAGCCGCGCGAATGAGCAGCCGATGAGGCGCACTGTGCCAGCGTTCGTCGGCTCGGCAAGGGCCTATCGCGTTGCGCTGCCTGGCGGCGCGCTGTGGATCGATCACGCATCGTGTGATGCTTCTGCAACGAATATCGTCGTTGAGCACTCCTACGGTCTGCTCAAGGAAGAAGGCGGCGTGCCTGTGCTGGCGGTTTCGGAAGAAGAGATCGCCGGTAAGGATTCGGAACTGATTGCGTGTGAGATTGAATGTCGGCGCGCCGGGGCGCCGGTTGTGTTTGTTGACTTACCCGTAGACGGTTTGGACGATGCGCTACAAGCTGCGCCGACCCACGGACGGGAGTCCGTGGGCTTTGCAGGGACGAACTCCTGACACCTAACACCTAACACCTAACACCTGATTCCTCCCCCGTGTCCATCCTCATCGATCCATCCAAACGAGTGCTCGTACAAGGCATCACCGGCCGTGAAGGCCGGGCGCGCACGCGTTTGATGCGCGAATATGGCACGCAGGTTGTCGCCGGCTGCACACCGGGCAAGGGTGGCGAGGATGTTGAAGGCGTCCCGGTCTTTGACGCAGTGAGTCAGGCAATGGAAGCGCACGGGCCGATTGACATTTCCGTCATCTTCGTTCCTGCGCGGCTCGTGAAGGAAGCGGCCATTGAAGCGATTCGCGCAGGTGTGAAACTGCTGGTGCTTGTGCCTGATCGCGTGCCTCTGTGGGATGCGCTCGAGATTGCGGCCGAGGCGAAGGAGCACGGCGCTGCGTTCATCGGCCCTAACACGCTGGGCGTCATTTCGCCCGGCCCGGCCGGGAAGAGTGCGGTGCTCGGTATGATCGGGGGGCGGGCTGAATCTGCCCGCGCGTGGTTCAATCCGCCGACTCCTGGAAAGACCGTCGGCATCATTTCGCGCTCCGGCGGCATGACCAGTTCATGCGGTTATTACCTCAGCCGCGCAGGAGTGGGTTTATCAACATTAGTGCACGTTGGCGGCGACAGTGTGGTCGGATTGCCCATTCCAGACGTTGCGCTGCTCTTCGAAGCTGATCCTGAAACAGATGCCATCGTCATCTTCGGCGAGATCGGCGGCTCGCAGGAGGAGCGCCTTGCGGATCTGATGTCGCAGCAGCGCGTCACGAAGCCGGTGATCGCGTACATCGGCGGCGCCGCTGCGAAGGAAGGCACGCGTTTCAGTCATGCCGGCGCCATCATCGAGGGCAATCGCGGCACACATGCTGCGAAAGTGGCGGCTCTGACTGCTGCGGGCGCGACCGTGGTGCGCGCGTTCGGCGAGTTGCCAGAGGCAGTGCTTGGCGTGCTTGATGAGTCGCGCGCGAAGCCGCAAGCGGCGGAGGCCGCGCGATGAGTGACAATGCATGGACGACCGCAGTCACGGAGATCGCGCCCAATCGCGTATCGGTGCGCGGTTATGACATCGCGGAGTTGATGGGCCGCCTCAGTTTCGGCGCGGCGGTGTATCTCATCCTGCGCGGCGAGTTACCATCGCGGGAAGTCGGCCGACTGATGGATGCGATCATCGTTTCATCAATCGATCACGGCGTGACGCCGCCTTCTGCGTTGGCTGCCCGCACCGTCGCGTCGACCGGCGCTTCGCTTTCCGCTTCAGTCGCGGCCGGCATCATGGCGATCAATCGGCACCACGGCGGCGCGATTGAAAACTGCGCTATTCAGCTCGGGCATATTGCGCGGCGGGTTGAGGAAACGGGCGATGCGCTTGATCGTGTTGCGATGATCGTGGTCGAGGAGATGAAAGCATCCGGCGAGCGCATGAGCGGCGTCGGCCATCGCATTCATACCAAGGATCCCCGCACAGCGCGGCTGTTTGAACTTGCAGCCGCTGCAGGTGTGGACGGGCCGCACATCCGCGCTGCGTGGGCGGTCGAGCAGGTGTTTCGTAACGCAGGCAAGCCGCTGCCGATCAATGTCGACGGCGCGATCGCGGCGATTCTCGCTGACCTTGGCTTTGAGCCGGCGGTGATGAACGGCATATTCATGATCGCGCGCGTGCCCGGCCTGGTCGCGCACGTGCATGAGGAGCAAACGACGCAGAGGCCAATGCGGCGAATCGATCCGGTGAATCACACGTATACCGGCGAGCCGCCGCGCAAACTCGCGCAGGAGGATGAGCAATGACAACCGATGCCGCGACCGCGGGCACAGGTGCGCCGACGCTTGAGACACAGCGGCTCGTGCTGCGCGCGATGACCCTCGAAGACGCGGCCGATGTGCAGCGGCTGGCGGGCGACAGGAAAATTGCAGCAACGACGGCGCTCATTCCGCATCCATATCCCGACGGCGCGGCTGAAGAGTGGATCGGTGGGCACGAGGCGGAGTTTGCGAAAGGCGCAGGCGCAACGTGGGCGATCACGAACCGCGCAACTGACGAACTCGTCGGAGCCGTCGGCTTGATCATTAATGAGCAGAACTTGCGCGCTGAGATTGGATATTGGATCGGCTCACCGTTCTGGGGCAAGGGCTTCATGAGCGAAGCGGCGCGGGCGGTGCTGAAGTACGCGTTCGAGGAGCGCGGCCTGCAGCGGGTCTTCGCACACCACTTTCATACAAATCCCGCATCCGGCCGCGTCATGGAAAAGATCGGCATGAAGCGCGAAGGCGTGCTGCGACGCCATTTCGTCAAGTGGGGCGAGCCGGTGGATTGCGTGTACTACGGCATCCTGCGCGAGGAATACGAAAGCGCGACCAAGGGATAGGAATCGCTGGGCTTTCCAACACCGACACCCAACACCTAACACCTAACACCCGACACCTAACACCTAACACCTAACACCTAACACCTAACACCTAACTCCTATCCCTGAATGTACACCACCGAAGACATCGCGCAGATTTTTCCCGACCTCATGCAGATCACGGACGCCGCGCTGCGCGACAAGGTCGCGGCCGTGTGGAACGAATCACTCACGACCGGCTGCGGCGGTAAAGGTTGGTCGCCGGATGAACTTCGGCAGGTCAAGTTCACACTGCTGGCCGGCGACATCGACATGACGTTTGTCGATCATCTCAATTCGTGCGTCAAGCAGTGCATTGCGATTGCGAAGGTGCTCAAGGAAGTGTTCGGCGATGTGGTGCCGATCAATCTCGATCATCTGATCGCCGGCGCGCTGCTCGCTGACTGCGGCAAGCCGCTTGAGTATGACAAGGACGGAAGCGGAAAGGTCATCCAGGGCAATTTCGGCCAGATGCTGCGGCACCCGTTCTCGGGTGTTGCCATGTGTTACAAGCACGGCATCCCGGCCGAGGTGATGCACATTGTGGCGACGCATTCGTTTGAGGGCGATCCGCCGAAGGTGACGCGATCGATCGAGTCGATCATCTTTCATCACGCGGATTTCGTGGACTTTGACATTGCGAAGTTTCTGGGGGCGAAGGCGGCGAAGAAGTAATGGCACTTGGACCCGAAGCTTGAATATCAAATGGATGAGTGTTCGCCGGACACTTCAGCATTGGATCGGCGCGCAGCGCCGGTTGTTGCATATGTTCCGCTTCCGCGCCTTGTTGCGCGAATGGCGCTCCCAACAGTACTGCTTGCTGGAACATGCTTGGGCGTGGCGGCGATGTTCGCGGTTGTGTTCCTGGGGGCTCCGCTGCAAGCCATTGGAATCGTTGCTTTGATACTCGGTTTGACGGCGGGCGTCGTTCTGATTGTCACATCAATACGCATCCGCGTCCGAAAGGATCACCTTCTCGACCAAGGCAGTGCGTTCACAGAGATCGTCGATGAATTCGACGCATCGCATTCCGCATTTCGACTGCCGGTGAAGGACGATCGCGATTGGCGGTTTCTCCTGGAGCGATGCCGAAGCGCACAGGTTAATCTGCCGCGGACCATCGTTGATGCCGGCGTTCAATCGCGACTGGCGGCGATTCCACTGCCTGATGATTTGCTCGAGCCGGAAACGATTTTGCCGAGCAGTGCATCGCTGCGCGAGGCAGTGTGGGCGCTTTTCGGCTTGTACATTCTGCTTGGTTTGATCCAGGTTCTTGAAAGGCGATGGTTCACGGCGGTTCTGTACGTCGTGTTCGGCGGCCTCCTGCTCATCTCACTGCCTCCTGTACGCGATCGTTTGCGCACGCTGCTCGACACGGGAAATCTCGTCGCGGGGACGGGTTGGATTCGGCATCGAGGCAAGAGGACGTGGACCGTTGATAATGCCGTGATGCTCGTGCGGACGCGCAGCGGCTCCGTGCCGCTTCACGTGATGCTGATCGGCGAAGAGGGCGAATTGCCGCTCAGTTTCACCAACGAGCGGGACCCCGACTTCATCAAACTCTGGCAGCGGTGGAATCATCCGCATCCGCGGCCGGAGTTGGTGGTGGAGTGATCGCTGCCGCTGGAAACGCTCCGCCCACCACGGCGGGTCTTCGACTGCGCGTCGCGGCTCAACGGATTAGCCGATCTGCTCGACCTTGGTTTCGCGGCTCATCAACCGCTGAATCGCGTCTGCCGGGGTGAGGCCCTCAAACAGAATCGAATGAACGGCTGATGCGATCGGCATGTCAACGCCCTTGCGATTCGCGAGTTCATGCACGCTTTGGGTCGTCGGCACGCCTTCGACGACCGACGTTGAACTTTGCAGAATCTGCTCCAGCGTCTCGCCGCGACCCAGCCGCTCGCCGCACGTTCGGTTGCGGCCGAACTTCGAGAAGCACGTCGTCGCCAGGTCACCGACGCCTGCGATGCCGAAGAAGGTATCGAGCCGGGCGTCCATGGCCGCGCCGAGCCGGGCGATCTCGGCAAGGCCGCGCGCCAGCAGCGCGCTCTTGGCGTTGTCGCCCGCTTCAAGGCCGTCGATCATCCCGGCCGCAAGCGCGATGACGTTCTTCACCGCACCGGCAAGCTCCGCGCCGATGACATCATCGTGGCTGTAGATCCGCAGCCAGGGCACCGTGAATAACTGCTGCACGCGCTGCGCAAGCCCGGGGTCATCTGCGGCCGCAATCATCGCAGCAGGCATTCGGCGGGCAAGCTCAGCGGCGATCGTCGGCCCGGAGAGCGCGCAGATCGGCTGGGCATGTGAGCCACGCACATCGTGAAGAACCTGTGTGGGAAGCAGCAACGTGTCGTTCTCAATACCTTTCGTGACGCTTACCACAGGCGTGTTCGCGTTTACATGGTCGCCGATGCGCTCCCACACGCTTCGCATGAACTGCGTGGGAATGGCGTTGACGATGAGGGTCGCGTCGGTCAGAGCTTCGCGTTCGTCAGCGGTAACACGTACGGATTCGTGCAGGTGGAATCCTGCGAGTCGAATTGACTCGCGCGTGCGCGCGAGTGCTTCGGCGTGATCGCCCAGCGGCCCCCACATGCGGATGCTGCTCCTTTGGGTCGAGCCGAGGCCGCGCGCGACGAGGGCGTCAGCGAGCACCAGCGCCATCTGCCCGTCGCCGAGGATGGTGATGTGTTCGTGCGGAATCACGATGAAACGATAGCAGATGCGCTTCATCGAGGGTGCAGCGCGGGGCGTTGTTCACCAGGTGAACGAGAGCATTGCCGTTATCGTGTGACCGTCTTGAGAGGCGGCTCGTCGGGATGGGGTTCAGGAACGCCAACACGAGAAGCTGGCGCCGTCGCCTGAAGAAGCTGTTGTCTTCGCGCTGCCTTAACGGCAATCACGCCGATGAAACCGAAGAGCACAGCCGCGATCACATAGACAAAGCGGACGCGCAGTTCGCTGAGAAGCACAAGCGCAGCAAGCGAAACCCCGAGTGCGGCAAACACAGCGCTGATGCCATAGAGCGCCAGCACAGCTCGGCGCACCCCGCCGAGCGAGCGCTTGAGCTGGTGGTGCATGTGCTGATCGTCGCCAGCCGACATCGGCGTGCCCGCCAGCCGCCTGCGAATAATTGCGAGCATGGTGTCCATGATCGGCAGGGCGAAGACGATCAATCCGGCAAAGACAAGGTGCGTATGCCCCTGCTCGCCGAACATGAGAATGATGACGACCGTCGTGTACCCGATGAGCAGCGACCCGCAATCACCGAGAAAGAGGCTCGCAGGATTGAAGTTGTGAGGCAGAAAGCCGAGCATCGCGCCGAGCAGCGCCATGCAAAGCACGATGCGCGCCCCTCCAAGTGAATCAGCGGGCAGAACGCCGCCTTCCCCGCCGTACATGAACGTGGGCAGCATCATCAAACTGATGAGCAGCAGGCCGATGGTGACGATCGCGGTCACGCCGGTAAGCAGGCCGTCAAGCCCGTCGATCAGGTTCGCAGAGTTGCACCCGCCCAGCACGAACACCGCGATGAGGCCCGTCCCGACCCAGTAGATGATGTCCAGCGGTATCTCTCCCCAGGGCGTCGGAATCATGATCAGCAGGTTCTCTGCGCCGAAGATCGGCTTGAGGACGCCGGCCGCCACGCGCACGCCGACTTCCTCTATCGCCAGTGCAGCCGCTGCAATGAGTTGGCCGACGATCTTGAGCCGCGGATCCCAGCCCCAAACATCATCAAGAAAGCCCGTGATGGCGATCGCGGCCATACCGATGATGATGGCGATGGGCACCGGTTGATAAACATCGGCAGCGCTGTCGAGATAGACGTAGCTGACGCCGACCGCCGTCAACAGGCCGAGGAAGACGGCGATGCCGCCGAGATACGCCACGGGGTAGGGGTGTTGTTTGCGTGTGCCGGGCGCGGGGCGATCGACAACGCCTGCGGAGACCGCCGCCTTTCGCACGATCGGCGTCACCAACAGCGTGACGAGAAACGCGGCAAGGAAGATATGAACGTAGCTGTTGAGGAAGTCGATCACGCCCAGCGCATCAGGCAGCGCGCTGCCGTTCGCCGCGTCAGGCGCGGCAAGCGGTGCGGGTGGTGCGTCGTCGAGGATGGAGCCGAGCGTCTTCATCAAAGCGGGTTCGATACCGAAGCGGGCTGCTTGTGCGGGGCCTCGCCGGTGTAGGTCAGAGCGATGTCACGAATGGTCTGTTCCAGAGTGATCTTCGGCTCAAAGCCGATCGCGCTGCGAAGTCGAGAGAGGTCAGGCCGTCGGGTGCGAAGATCCTCGAATCCCGGCGCGAACGCGCGATCGTATGGCACAAGGTTTATCGGCGAATCACTGCCGAGGGTTCGCTTCACGAGACTGGCAAGTTCCAGGATGGTGATGGCGGTGTCGCTGCCGATGTTGAAGACCTTGCCAAAGCAGTTCGGTTCCGCCAGGATCCGTACGATGGCAGGAACGACATCGCGGACATCGCAGAAGCAGCGACTTTGCTCGCCGTCGCCATGCACCTCAAGCGGCTCACCCACAAGCGCGGCTTTCACGAAGCGCGGCAGCACCATGCCGTACTCTCCGACCTGGCGCGGTCCGACGGTGTTGAAGAATCGTACGATCGCTACCGGCAACTTGCAATCTCGATGATACGCGAGCGCGAGGTATTCATCGATTGCCTTGGAGCAGGCATATGACCAGCGAGAGAACGTCGTGGGGCCGTACACGACATCGTCGTCCTCACAGAAGGGCGTCTTCGGCGACTTGCCGTATACCTCTGAAGTTGACGCAATGAGAATGGGCGTCATCTTCTGAGCAGCAAATCGCAGAATCGCAGATGTTTCATGGACGTTGGTCTCGATGGTATGAATCGGCTGGTCGATGACAAGTCGCACGCCGACGGCGGCCGCAAGGTGATAGATGGCGTTCGGCGCCGCCTTGACGCTGCGCAGTCCCTCCGTGACGCTTGCCTCAATCAGCGTGTACTTCTTCGGGTCAACGTCTCGCAGATTGTCGCGCGAGCCGGTCGAAAGGTCATCGATGATGATGACATGTTCCCCGCGCTGCGCCAGGTGTTCAACGAGATGCGAGCCGATGAAGCCCGCACCACCGGTCACAAGTGATGTACGCTGGCTGGCGGTCATCGTTGAAGGTGCAGGCAGGTGGGACCATGCAAGCGATGCGGGCGAAGTTGGACGTGAAGTCCGCCGCGCCCGCATCGCTTGGAGAAATCAATAGGGGGTTGGAGTTACTTACGGGCGTACTTCGCCATCGTTCTGAAGTTCTTCTTGAAGTAGCCGCCTGCGGTGCCTCGCGGCCGATTGAGCAGCACGCCAAGCGATTCGCAGCGGGCGTCTGCAAGTTGGCCAAGGATGCGGGCGACGAGGCCCTTCTGCTCCTGGTTGGCGCGGGCGACGAGGACTGCTGCGTCAAGGCGATTGGCGAGCACCATGGCGTCACCTGCGACCACGGCCGGAGGCGCATCGAAGAGGATCAGATCGAACCGGTCGCGCAGTTCCGCAACAATCGATTCAAACGTTCCATTGTTGAGCCGTTCGATGACGCGATTGGCTGGGGTGCCGGCGGGAACGACAGCGATGCCACTGTCATGACCGTTGCTGGTACCATTGACGATGACTTCGTCAATGGTGGCGCTGCCGGCAAGAAGATCGCCGAGCCCGGGCGCGTTGCTTCCTGCGGGGACGCCCATGGCTTCCGCAAGGCGCGGGCGGCGGAAGTTGGCGTCCACCACGACGACGCGCTTTCCGCTGGCCGCCAAGGAAGCGGCGATGTTGGTTACGGCTGTGGTCGTGCCGGCGCTGGGGAGGCCGCTCATGAACAGAATGGTCTGGTGGCCATTGCGCTCGATCGGTCTGCTCAGCGCGGCGCATGCCTGTCGGTACGACTCGGCGACAACGCTCATTGGATGCTCGCGCACGACAAGCTCGGGAGCGGCCGGGCGCATCGGGTCATCTTCGGTATCAGCGATGACGCCGAGAACGCGCGCGGTCGGCACGACGGCGAGGTCGCTGGCCGACTTGATGCGCTGGTCAGTGATCTCGCGGAGAAAGATCACGCCGAGCGTCACGAACAGCGCACCCAACATGCCGAGCGGAACAATGATTTGCGGCTTGGGGAAGGACTTCTGCCGCGGCATGAACGCATCCTGAGCGACGCGCACACGTGCTGCATCAGCACGGGCGCGCATGAGCCGGATCTCGTCCAGGAGTCTTCGGTTCTCCTCGCGCTGCGTTTCAAGGCGCGCGCGCCGCTGCTCGAGGGATTGGTAATGAGCTGCATGCGCAGCCAGTTCGGAGAGCCGCATCGAAATCTCGTCTGCTTCGGCTTGAAGTGATTTGAGAAGACTTCGTTGACGCTCGACCTCATCACGAAGCTGCTTCTGCCGCGCTTCGAGAATCGAACGTATCACTTCGTCCTTCTTCACATCGCGCTGAAGCTCCGAGTTGCGAATCCGCCGCTCAATCCGGACCAGTTCGGGATGGTCCGGCGTAAAGCGCTCCTCCCACTCCCGGCGAAGCAGTTTGAGTTCGGTTACCCGGCCTGAGAGGGAGCGAACCTCGGGATGTGCATCGGCCTGGAGGCGTTCCTCGGAATCCGGTTCGAGCGAGCCCGCTATCTTGAGCTCTGTCTGCTGGAGCGCCACCTCGGCGATGTTCAAGGAGCTTGAAACGGCTGCGATCTGCTGCGTCCTTTCGCTCGCCATCAGCGAGAGCTGGTGATGGCGCGTGTCGCCGATTGATTGCAGGCCGTGCTCTTTGATGAAGTTCGCAATCTCCTCCTGCGTCTCACGAATCTGAGTTTCGATCTGAACCTGCTCACGATCGAAGACGTCAATGTTGCGCCCCCAGTCGGCGGCTTCCATGTTCTCACGCCTTTGGAGGTAGGCATCGCGAATGCGATTGAGAACGACGGGCACATCGCTCGCGGTGCTTGTTGAGAAGGAAACCCTGAACAGGTTCGTGCCGCGAAGCGGAGCGGCCGAAAGCGATTCGATCAGGTCATCGATGGCATCGTCCACAGCAATACCGCCACCTGTCAGCTCGAACTGCTTCCCCCAATTGGTCTTGAGGATGTCAGGATGCTGCACCGCCTGCTGGAGCACAACGCGGCTCAGGAGGACGGAGACTTCCGTATTGGCGATGCGAGCGACGAGCTCGTCGCGTGAAATCTCCTGTGCACCAATCTGGTCCGCGCTATCGAGTCCGGGCTGGACCTGGAACAGCACTTCGCCACGATATTGAGGGTGCTTCACGTTCAGGTAGTAGAACACGCCGATACCAAGGACCGAACCGACCACGGCCATCAGCACGAGCAGCCAGACATGCCGCCGCAGCACACGTACGGGGTCGATGCTGGTGGTGAACCGGCCGGGGGCACCACTGCCGGGGGCGCGGCCGCCTGGGCCTGCAGGCATGCCTGGCCTGACCGGAGGACTTCCAGGGACTGGACGATGTGACGGTGCGGTGGTCATGGTGGGACAAAACTAAGGTTGCAAATGTTCTCTACGCAAGCGCCTGCCAGCAGATGAGCCCATCGTATGGAAAAGGTCGCGGTGCGCGCGTGGCGGCCGAATCGATAGCCGTCTCTGGCTTACTACGCCGAAGCCCGCTTGGTTCTAATATCGTCTGTCAGACGGTCAATATCTGCCTGAGTTTGTGGATCGGGATTCAATTCGGCGGCCCGTCGCAGTCGTGAAATTGCGTCATCAAAGCGTCCCATAGCGCTGAAGACCTCCGCCATGTGGAGCTGCGTTCGGGCCGTCTCGTCGAGGGCGAGACTGCGGATCAGGTGTTCCTCGGCTTTGCCGAGCTGACCCAGATGGAAGAAGATCCGGCCGAGCGTATCCTGCACCGATGCCTCATCGGGGCGCAACTCAGCGGCTCGGGTGGCGTGGGTGAGGGCCTCCTCGGTCCGGTCGAGGTGCTCGGAGAGCAGGAACGCGAGATTGTTCCTCGCCACCCAATGGTCCGGCATGCGGGCAACCACTTCCTTGAGTAGTGTGGCGGCCGAGCTGTATTCGCCGCTCATGATCTGAAGGCCGCTTATCTCAAACTGAATGCCGGTGCGGAACGCGTCATCGGCACCGGGCGCGTTGGCGGCCCGCTCCAGCAGCGCGATTGCTTCGGCTGCGGCCTGCGAACCCTGGCCAGCCAGCCGGCGCGCCAGCCAGTACAGGTCGAACCGGTCCGGATACTCCGGGCCTGCCTCACGCAGGAGCGCCTCGATCTCTTGCGTGGTCATGGAGGCCATGGCTGTCGAGGCCGCCTGATGCCATTGTCCGATATCGCCCGGCTGCCGCTGTCCCGCAGCAATCTGCTGGCGGAACCGGCTATACGACCGGGCAAGCCGCTGACGTGCTTCACTGCTTCGCTTGGCGCCGAAGAGCACATGCGCCATCACGGCTTCGAGCATTGGTTCACGTTCGACCGCTTCACGCTCTTGCTGAAGCACTTGTAGGGCGGCGGCAAAGTCAGGTGCTTCATTTGGGTTGCCCATCTCCGGCGAGACATACGCCGAGACGACCCGGCCGAGCATCGCCGCTGAACCCGAGAGTTCATAGGCCTTGAGGTACGCAGCCGCGGAGCCGGCGCGATTGGCGCGGCGACCGGAGTTGGGGCTGCCGAGGATGTTCCCAAGCAGTTCGTGCCATGCGGCAACAGTCGGGTAGAGGGCAATTGCGTTTTCGATCGTCTCGATCGCGCCTGCGATCTCACCCCCGTCAAGCTGAAGCTGCGCGAGCAATCGCCGCGCCTGCACATGTCCTGGTGAAGCGTCCAGAACGCGGACGAGGTCGCGTATGGCTGAGCGGGTGTTGCCTGCTTCGCGATGCACTTCAACGCGCGCCATAATTGTCTGGGTATCACCTGCGCGGATGGCTTCGGCTCGATCGAGGGCGGCAATGGCCTCGTCGAGCGCCTGGCGATTCTTCGTCCGCCGATATTCATTGACCTTCGCCTGAGCGCGGAGAATGAACGGCGCGGGGTTCGCGGGGCTCAGGCGCTCGGCTTCAACCAGAATGTCGTTGAAGCGATCGAGTTCGCGCTGCGCCTCGTTGTGACGGCCGCGCAACAGCAGATCATCAGCGCGGCCGC
>CAZFZT010000041.1:0-28393 GCA_964523675.1 uncultured Isosphaeraceae bacterium | reverse complement strand
TGGCGCACAACCAGCTCGAAAAGCGCATCGTCGGCGGCATCGACTTCACGCCGGCTCCAGGCCAGCCGTCCGTCAGGCCCGATCGCTGCGAACGCATTCACATACGCATCGGCCACCAGCCACGTGACTTCACCCGTCTCCCACGATGCGTAACCGATCCAGCGCGACCCGTCATCCTGCGGCGCTTCGATCAAAAACCCATGTTCGTCATACGAGCGCCCCAGCAGAGCGGGCACATCAAGCTCCGCAACGAAGCTCGCCTGCGGCCGGCCGTCCACCGGGGCCGACAGCGGGAGCTCGTAAATCTCCATGTGCGTCGCGTAAGGCACCTCTGCCTCATGCTCCGCCAGGATCGTCGGCCAGTCCGGCGCAAGACGCGTCTGCGTCGCTAGAAATCTGCCATCAGGACTCACCAGCGGCAGCGACATGTTGTCATACGGCACGAACGCGCCTGCCATCAACTCCGCGCCCACACGCTGCGTCCGAAGCGGCGCAGGCCTTGCCCGCGGAAGGGAACCGGCATGACGAGCGGGCGCTGTCGATCGCGCCGGCCCCGGCGAGCCGAATGTTGCATCACTTCGCGCCGGCGACCCCGAGCCGGACGACGAGCACCCGATCGCGCTCAACGCCATCATCCACAGGGCAACCACCGCGGCGCATCGCCTACGCATCGCTCCAGTACGCTCCCCGGCGCGAAACTGTTCTGCGTGCGGGGTGTCAAGGTTGTTGTGCCTCATGCGGAGAAAGTTCACTGGTGAACACAGATGAACACGTTTAGCTGCGACGCGACGCGAAGCGGAGCGCGGCTCGCGCGGACTTCCGCAAACGCTCCGCTTCGCGTCGCGGCTAAACCGTAAAACCACTCATTCATTCATCCATCAGATCAACCGGATCAAAGAGTTCCTCGTCGTCCTCGGGCTGCGGAGCCATCTCCTGCTGGAAACGCTCCGGCACGGTGAAGCCGGTGCCGGCCGGATCCGAAATGCGCTCGCGAATCTCATCAATCTCATGCGGCTGCTCCTTCAGCGACCGCGACAGTTCGCGCAGCCGCTGACGCTCGCGCACGTTGAAGTTCTCGTCATTGTCCGACGGATTCTCCACGATGATCGGCGTGATGAAGGCAATCAGCTCCGTCTGCGTCACCGACGTATCCGTCGAAGTGAACAGCGCGCCGATGATGGGAATTTGGCCGAGGAACGGCACTTTCCGCCGCGTGCTCGATTCCTCATCGCGCAGAATGCCCGAAAGCACGATCGTCTGGCCGTCCTTCACGATCACCTGTGTCGTCGTCTCGCGGCGATCGATGCGAATTCGAGCCGGGTCCTCCGGCTGATTCACCGTCGAAAGTTCAAGAAACAGCTCCAGGTCAATATCGCCGTGGACCGTGATGCGCGGCCGAACGTTGAGTTGCACGCCGACGTTCTCGCGATCGAACTGATTGATGAGCGGACTGTCGGCGGAGAAGGCGCTCTGCTGCTGGCTCGAGATGAACGGGATCGTCGAACCATCGAAGAAGCGCGCTTCTTTGTTATCAGAGGTGAAGATGCGCGGCGACTGGAGAATGCGCACGCCGCCCCGACGTTCGAGCGCCTGGAGCACGACATCGACGCTCACGCCGACATCGAGAATGGATGAGGAGAACAGGTCGCCGCCGATGGCTGGATCGCGCGTCGCAGCCAGGTCGCCGGTGCCGAGGATTGAACCCTCACCCGCTGGCACGGAACCAGGCGCACCCCACCGCAGGCCGAGCGCGAGCGAATCTTCCAGACGCACTTCCGCGACCGTCGCTGCGATCATCACCTGCCGTCCCGGCCGATCGAGCATCTCAACAATGTCCTGGACCGTCTGGAGATGTGCCGGCGGCGCGACGATGGCGAGCGCGTTCTGACGCACGATCGGCATGATGCGCGCCTGGCCGATGATCGGAGATTCCGGCGCGCGGTCCGTACGCTGGCCGGATTCCCACGGGAACCTGATGCGCCCCGCCTGCTGCTGGCCGGCACCGCCTCGGCCGCCGGCCGCGCCTCCGACCGCGCCCCGCGCATCCGAATCGCCGCCCATCATCGACTGACCGGTCAATCCCTGTTGCGGGGCAGGTATGTTTGCGCCGCCGCCCCATTCCTGGAGCAGCGCGTTGAGTTCCTCCGCCAGGAGAACCGCATCAGCATGTTTGAGTTCGATGATGACCGGCAAGCCGACTTCAGAGCGCTGATCGAGTTTCTCAATGATGTCGTCGAGGAAGGCGAGACTCTCCTCGGTCTTGCTGAGCACCATGATGCGATTGTGCTCGGCGTAGGGCTGAATGGCGTAGATGCCGCTGAGACTCTCGGAAACCTCCGAGCGCTGCCCGCCCGTCGCGCCGCCGCCCCGCCCCTGAGCGCCGCGCCCGGCAGACCCTGACGTACTGCCTTGGCCGAGCAGCGCCCTCAAGGTTTCAGACAACTGAATCGCATCCGTGTACTTGAGCGTGTACACCTTCGACGTGCCTTGCGAGCGAGGCAGATCCCATTTATTCACGATCAGATCGGTGATCTTCGCCACCACATCGGGCTTGGCGGTTACCGTCAGCGCGTTCTGGTGCGGGATCGGCGTGATGCGCAGCTGCACCACGGGGCCGATCGACGCCGCCTGCGCCGCCTGCGCCGCCTGCGGCTGGCGTTGACCCGGCCGCGTTCCACGCTGCGCCCGCTGCTGCTGAATCTGCTGCGCATCCTCAGGGAACAGATCGAAGATGCTGTCCATCACCTCCATCGCGTCCACATACTTGAGGTAATAGGTCACCGTTTCCTCTTCGATGAAGTTCTTGTCGAGTTCATCGATCAACCGTTGAATCTGTTGCGCAAGACCGATGTCGCCCACCATCACGATCTGGTTCGAGTTGCCGTCCACCGAAAGCGTCGCATCGGGAAGCACTTCCAGGATGCGATCGCCCACCAGTTCGGCGTTGGCGTTGAGGAGAGGAAACACCTTGATGACGGTGTTGCCGATGTCAGCCCGGCCCATGACATCCTGCGTCGAGTCGAGCACCTGGAACCGGCCGATGTTGGCCATCTCGCCGATCGGCATGAGGATCACGATGTCTTCGCGCTCGATCACGCCGATGCCGTTCAAGCGGCAGGCGGTAAAGAGCATGTCCAGCGCCTTCATGCGGGGGACATACGTATCCGTGACGAGGGTGATCTTCGTCATGCGCAGCGTCTGCATCTGCACCGGGATGACCACCTTGCCGGTAACCTCCGAGATGAACGGAATGATCTGCTCAACCTCTGCCTCGTTGAAGGCGAAGAGCAGTTCCTCCGCCTGCGCGTCACGTCGGTGATACAGCTCATCCCGGCCGTTGTCCGGCCCTTCGTGGATGCGCACATCGCCGAAGCGCGTATCGCCGGTGGAACCAGCGCCCGGCTGCGATGTGCTGCGATCGCGCGCCCGCTGCGCCGCGCTGCGATTATCCTGCGCCGGGCGCGCCGTCGGCCGCGAGGGCGCGGTGCGCGGCGTTGCCTCGCGTTGCGAAGGACGTTGCTGCGCCGTTGCCGGCTCCGCTGCGCTCCACGCGGCGCAGAGTGCGATCCCCGCCACCAGCGCCTTCCAGTTCATTCGAGTTCCACTCGTTGTCTTCACGTTTTCTACCTTCTTCTTCTTGTTCTATCTGCGAGCAAGCCGAAGTCATCGCGAGCCACGCGCCGGCTGCGTTGGCCAACGAATCACCCGGCCGTTTACTGCCTACTTCCTCGCCTCACCAGCAGCATGCGCCGACTTGGGCGCCGGCTCCGGTGAGGCCGGCTCCGGAACGGGTTCCGGTTGCGGCTCATCGTCCGGCTCGGGAGCCGGTTCATCTTCTTCAGGATCATCCCCGGACGGCTCGTCCGTTGATGATGGCTCTTCTTCCGGCTCAGGAGCCGGTTCGGGTTCTTCCTCAATCGGCTCGGCCGTCGGCTCCGCTGCATTGTCGGGTTCGCCCTGCGCGCCGGGCTCCTCAGCATCAGCGCCCGGGTCCTCCCCCGATTCCTCCGCTTGCGCCACCACTTCCGGATCAACCTCTTCTTCCACATCGTCACCCGTTGAAGCGCCCGCACGCGCGATATCGCTCGGCGGCTGCGGCGCAGCGTCACCCGAAGCATCGATCTCATCGGACCGGCGCCGAAGCATGCCCTCCATCACACTCCGGTCAACCTCTCCCATGTCAAGCGCAGCAAGATCCCATGGAAAGACTTCCACCTTGTACTCACCGCCGCCATACTCAACCAGAACGGATCGAGGCGGATCAGTCGCCAGGAGCTTCACGCCTTCCTTCTCCTCGCCGATTCGCAGACGAATGGTCCTTTCAGTCGAGCCGTGCGGCCGAAACCACGCCTCCTTGCTCATCGCGACGAACGGCGGTGGACCGCCATATTCGGCCGGCGGCGGGGGCGGCGGCGGCGGAACATACTCCGGCTCCGGCTCGTCCTCCGGCTCGACCACCGGTTCAATGACCGGAGCCGGCGGCCGCGGCGGGGGCGGCGGAGCCGGCGGCGTATAGAAGATCGACCGCCCGGCGAAGCGCGCGCGATACGTCTCCAGCGTCTCATCATGCTGATCCATCATCCCCGCAATCACGTCCTTCGGATCACTCCTCGCGTCATCGGACATGAACATCGCCCCCACGAGCGACGGAAGTCCCGAAAGCACCACAATCGCGGCGATCGCAATCGCGATCGCGCTGGTGATGAACGCTCCGTTGATGGAATGGCGATTAATCATGGACAAGGGTCGTGTTCGATCAGGGGCGTCACTGGGGCGCGGCTGCGCCGCTTCTGCGATCTGCCCCGGCTTGTGTGTTGGAACTTCAGAAGAATGGCTTGTTTCGGTCTGTCATCTACACCCGGCCGCGCCGACTTGATCCGCTGCTCACCACCCATGATTCGATCGTCAGCCGCACATTGACGCTGCGCTGCCGTGCATCGCTGCGCTGAATCAACACCTGATTGATCCGGGCGATCTCCGGCCGCGCCTCAAGCGCTGCAATAATGCTGATCGCTTCCTCCGGCTCCGCGTCAAAGCGGAACTCGCCGGTCAACTGTGTCGGCTCGCCTGAAACGGTCAGGCCGTGCAACATGCCGCGCTGCAACGGCCCGCGGGCGAGCATCGAGAAACTGTCATTGCTCATGCGAAAATCCTGCTTGACCACGTTGATCGCCGCCATCAGGTGCGCTTCACCGTCCGTGATATACACGGGAGGATCGACCGGCCCGAGCGTGATGATGCTGTCGCGCAGCCGCCGCACATCCGCCGCCAGGCGATCGCGCGACTTGATGGTGCGCACATCGCGCTCGATCGCAGCCGCGCTCTCACCCCACGATCGCGCCGTCGGCGCGAGGAAGCCGCTCCACGCCAGATAAAGAATGATCGCAGCCGCAATCGCAACGCCCCCTCGCACGATCGGCGTCTGCTCGCTGAAGCGGTCGATCATCTGCTGTAGTTCGCTTCGTGATTCGCTCATCGCAATGATCTCCTGCGCTCCATGAGCCATTCGAATTCCTGCTTCAAGCGATCAATGAGCTCCTGATCCTGTCTCGCCTGCGCCCGCTGCCTCGCTTGCGCCACCCGCGTGAGCATGCTCATCACTTCAGATTCGTTCATGCCGGCAATCTGCTCCTGCGTCAGCGGCGGAGGCGCATCCGCCTCGGCGGAAGGCGCCGAATCGCGCTCCGTAATGCTGCTCGCGCCGGCCCGGTCCATCGCCGCATCCCGGCTCGGCGTGCGAATCCCGCCGATGCGCGAGGGACGCGATGAACTGCGGTCACGATCGCTCGCTTCCTTCTCAACGTCGTCAACCGCCACCTTCACAGGAAGCGCCCCAGCGCTCGCCTCATCGTCACGGCCAGACGCCTCCGCCGCCGGCGCGCTGTCCGTCCTGGTGATCACTTCCTCAACAAGACCGGTCACCAACTCGACATCACTGCCGCCGCCCGGCGCGGCGCGCGGCCCCCACATGCGCTCCGCCAGCGTCTTCTGCGCAAAATCAAGGTCTTCCGGATAATCATGAACGCGAAACGGCTGTGCCAGATACGCCGAGAGCGTGAACTGGTAGTGACCATACGGATCCGGGTCGCGCCACGTCAGCGCGGTATCACGAAAGATGCCGCAGTCATCAAGATTCTGCCGCATCACCGCAACCAGCTCCGTCGCGCTCATGCCGCCGTGCGGAATCACCGTCCCCGTCACGCTGAACGTGCGCTGCGGCGAGATGCGAATGTGTTCAAGTTCGATGCCCTGCGGCGTGTTGCTCGTAATGTCGGAAAGCACCTTGGTCATCGACCACGATGTGCGATCGAGTTCGCGGTACATCACCACCTGATTGTTGATCGTGCGGACATCGGCGATCTTCTCGCGAAGTTCCGCCTCCGGGTATTTCATCTTCAAAATCGCCAGGCGCAGCCCGTTGAACACCAGCGGCCCGAACATCAACACCGCAACGCACGCAGCCACCGCGCTCACAGCCGCTGTGCGCGAAGACAGCGCAATCATCGTTCGATCAAGAAGCGACGCGTGCTTCACCGGCACCGATTCGCGAAGCTCCGTCAGCGGCGCCAGTTCGCTGCTGCGCGCCAGCGCAACGCCGGCCGCAATACCGTACGCACTCCACCAGTGCTCATCATTCGGCGCGCCGTCCAGTCGCTGCTTCGCGCTCTCATACACTTCGGCCGGTGCGATCAGGCGCGAATCGCCTTCACCGATCTGTGCCAGCTTCTCTCGCATCGCCGAAACCAGCGATTCAATGAACGAAGCCGTATGTCCCACCGACAGGCCGGTCTCCGCCAGCACCCGGCCCGCGCTCGCTTCCCACTGCGCGGGATCGCTGGTGTCCTCGCGCAATCCGCGGAACACCGCGCCGTTTGCGTGCGTCACCGCCAGCGCCAGCGAACCGTCTTCTCGATCCACCCACGCCAGCGGCTGCGCCGGACGCTGCCCATCGAGCAGCGCGGCAAGCGACGCGACATCCGGCGCGTACGTGATGATCCGGCCGGCCAGTTGTTCTGCGCTGATCGGCGGTCGATATAAACCATCCGGCTCGCCGGTCTCGGGCCGATGCTCAGGCCACGCCAGCACGATGCCCGCGCGAGTCGTCTCGCCCGGTGCCTGCTCAAGAATGGCCATCCCCATGCGGTGTGGCGGCGCGATGCCGAACAAATGCGATTCCGCCTGGAGCCGAAGCGCAGGACCAAGTTGATCCGCCGGCGCATCCGGAAGCGAGCACGTGCGGCAGATCACCGAAGAAGCATGCAGCACCACCGCGATCTGCCCCGCATTCTGTTGATCCACCCACGACGCCAGCCGCGAACTCTCCGCCGCGGAGAATTCACGATGCGCCACCAGTTGCGGCCGGCCTGTCCCCTTGGCCGGCAGACGCGCGATCACGCCGCGCCACACCCGCCCCGCTCGGTGCAGTATCGCAAGGGTACTTTGGTCAAATTGTCTGCTCGTTGTCTTCTGCATGATCCTTCACACCGCTTGCGGCTCGGCTCGGTGGCCGATGAGCAAGATAACCCGTTTCCAGCAATCTCGGGCCAAGCTTGAG
Source organism: uncultured Isosphaeraceae bacterium (assembly GCA_964523675.1). Taxonomy (GTDB): domain Bacteria; phylum Planctomycetota; class Phycisphaerae; order Phycisphaerales; family SM1A02; genus CAZFZT01. The sequence continues at coordinate 20,838 of CAZFZT010000041.1, read as the reverse complement.
GGTTTCCGAGGGTTTCCGGGGATTTCCGGGGGTTCTTCCGGGGGTTCTTCCGGGGGGGATGATTACTGTTCGCGGTATTCCAAAATCCTGATCGGCACGGTAGAACGATCGACAGTGACAATGATTTCAACTTCCACGCCGGTTCCCCAAGATCGTCCTTTCGACGCAATGGTGTACACCGCGCTTTGCGTGCAGAAGAGCCCGGCAATTTGCTCCAGCGCCCCGCTCTCCTCGAGTTCCGGAATCTCGCGCAATTCAACGATGCTGGCGATGCCCTCCGGCCGCGAATCCCGAAGGTATATGATCTCCTCCGCAGCCATCTGATCAATGCCGTACAACTCGAAAAGCGACAGCAGCAGTTCGCGCGGAATGGTGTTGATGTTCATGCGGCCGGGCAGACGAAGCAGCGGATCGGTAAGAATCACTTCATCAAGCACCGCTGTCAGTTGGTCATCATCAAGCGGCTGGATCGAATCGTTATACGGCTGATCCCCCATCGCGCCGCTGTTGTCCACGTGTGAAAGCGGCTGCGTCAGCAACTGCTCTAAACGCGAATCAGGATTGCGGCCGAAACGAATCAGCGCCTTGGCCTGATCCTCGTCAAGGCCGAACCGCTCCATGACCTCCTCAATCGTGGCCCAGCCCAGGTACAGGCGCGGCAGGCCGGACGCGCTGGGGCCGCCTTCGACCGAGTGCGCCGTCAGCAGCGCGGACCAGCCCGCATCCAGAACACCGTCGCAATCGTCAGGCGGAAACGTCTGCCCGCAGTTGTTCTCAATGGCATCGAGCCGGCCGTTGAAATTCCAATCCTCGCCGCGCAGATACTTCGGCCACACGCCGGCCACCAGCTCAAGCTCCGCAATGTTGTGCATCGGACCCATGCGCGGCTCGTACGGCGGACGCAGTGAACGGTAATACTGCCGGCCCACCGAAAGACCCGTCGGTTCGTACTCAGGATTCACCCATTCCATAATGGCGTCGGCGATGTCAAGCCACATGTTCTCCAGCAGCATCAGATGCGCGAAGTTCGTGTTGTTGACATTCATCTTGGAATGCTCATCCATCGGGCCGTACCACTGATTGTCACGGGCGTTGTGAAGAATGTCCCAACTGGCGCTGAGCGTGTCACCGAGCGCGACGTATTCCATATCGCGCGCCAGCGCAAACGCATCGCCCGGCTCCGGCTCCTCCGTATGCAAACGCATCACCGCAAGCGTGTGCTCAATCCCCGACCTGGCCGCCCACCGCGCTGCGATGCGCTCATGCGACTCGCGCCCAAGCGACGCCTGACGAAATGACGTCATCTGCACCGCAGCGGTAACGAGCGCAGCGATCGCCACCGCCCACAGCACGACCATCACGACCGTGCCTCGTCGCGTTCGGCGCCGGACGCCTCGCCGAATCATGGCGCTCCTCCCGAGAAGCTCGGCCGCTGCCACGTCGATGCGCCGCCGGTGCCGCCGGTTGAACCGGAACCGCCGATGCTGCCCGCGCCGCCGCCTGATCCGGCGCCGGGCTTGCCGCCGCCACCGCTGCCCTTGGAACCCGGCCGACCTGGCGCGCCGCGACCGCTGCCCGGCCGTCCGGGTGAAGTCAGCGTGCCGCCATCACGAATGCGTTGACGGGCGCGCTCCAGATTCGAGTTCGTCGGCCGCTGCGTCACATCCTCCGCCTCCGCAAGCATGAGCTCGAGTTCCTCCTTCGTCGGCTTCATCGCATCGAGCGGGGGAAGGACGCGATCGATCGGCACCACCGTGCGCAGCTGCGCAAACGGGCCGTCATACAGCGTCTCCGCCGACCGCGCGCCGCTTGCCATCACCGTCACGCGCACGGCAAGCGGAAGGCCGCGCTCATCGGAATCCCACTGACTCGTCCACTCATATCCGTCATACGCCTCGAGCTTCATGGCTATGACGCTCTCGACCAGCGGTGTGGCGATGCCGCCCGCCAGTGGATTCTCATCCGGCACCGGATCGCGCCGTTGCCAGAGCATCGTTCCAAGAGGCGTCTCCTCGATGCGATATTGCGTCTCATACTGCGTGCCCTCGCCGCTGAAGTTGAGATCCTGAATCGCTGAGAGCCGGTTGTTGAAAACCAGAATCTCATCGCGCATCAGGTCAACCCCCATCGGCGAAATGACCGTTCCTTCGCGAATGAGCAGCCGCGTCCAGTAAAGGTCGTCACTGCGAATAACAGACGCCACGTCCCGTCGAAGTGCATTGAGCGCCGCTTCCGCGCGCAGGTGCGCATCAAGCCGCAGCTTCGACGTTTCCTTGAGCCGGCTCAACTGTGTCATCGTGAGCGCGATCGAGCCGAGCACGAACGTCGCAATGATCGAGGCAAGCAGAACTTCGATCAACGTGAAACCGCCACGCCTTCGACGAATGTCCGAATGGCGCGGCGCGCGCTTCCGCGCGATCGGCTTTCCGTTCGCACTCCTCGATTCATGAGCCGCATGAACGTTTGGACGCTCGTTACCAGACACGTTGTTCACCTCCTCGTTCGCCGCCGTCACCGGGCTGCTCAGGAGACTCCTCACCCTTCTCACTCGCTCCAGAACCGCCACCCGGCGGCGGCAGGATCGGCCAGGTCGGACCCTCTTCGGCTTCTTCATCCTCCAAGTCATCGCCGAACAGCCGTTCGTAATCGCGCTGCTCACGATCCAGCCGCTCATACGGCTCGCGAATCTGCTCCGGCTCGCCGCCGCGCGCTGCGATGGCCGCCTGAATCTGAATCTCGCGGGTGTCTCGCCCCTGCTCCCAGCCGACTGTCGCGGTCACCGTGTACGCCATCCCCTCGCCGTTGTCAATGATCTCAACGCTGTAGAAGTAATCATCGAACGGCTCGTAGAACCAGCCATCCATGTCATACAGATGCCGATAGTCCTCGGGCCCCTCAACAAGCACCATCGAAAGCAGTTCATCGGCGAGCCAGGACGCGACCATGATGCGCTCACCCTCGGTCTGCGACGCAAGCGACCGGCTCGAAAGCGAAAGGATCACCGCAAGCCCGACGCCAAGCAACAACGCGCCGATGATGACATCAATCAAAGCCATACCGGTGCGCTTGCGCGAAACCTCCAAACGTCCAAACGTCCAAACGTCGAAATGCGGGCATCGCTGCGCGGTGCGGCGCGCGACGTTTCGACGTTGCGACATTTCGACGTTTCGACGTTTCAACATCACCACTCCTCCCTGCTGCGGCCGATGCTTGTCAGATCAATCGGCGTGTAGAGTTCCGCCTGTGGATCATCCCAATCGATCTGCTTCGGTGAAACGGCATAGGGCGGCAGCGCGATCGTCACCGTGCGGCTGGGCCCTTCGAGAATGATTTCAATCGACGGCCGATCCTGACCCGGCGTCGTCGAAAGCGGCCAGACCGACGTATCAAACTCGCGTCCATCGCCGCGCACCTCAAGCAGCCGCGCGGTTTCCATCGGCGGGAACTTCACCGGCGTGATGAACGGATCGGTACGCCACTGCCCCTGACCGTCAAGCGATCCTTCGGGCACGTCGTACACCATCACCTCCAGCCACCGCCGCTCATAGTCAAAGCGAATCCCCACCGGCGTCTGCCCCAGCGCCGACCGCTGCGCGAAGATCGTCAGCAGATCGCTCGTTCGATCGCATGTGAGATTGAACAGTCGATGCTCATGATCCAGCAGCCGCGGAATCGCAAGCGCAGCCAGAATCGCAAGGATTGCGATGACGATCACCACCTCAAGCAGCGTAAAGCCGCGCCGGGTGCGTGAAACGTCGGAGAGTCGGATCGTCGAAAAATCGAAACTCGGCCCTCGCTGCGCGATGCGTTGCTCGCCGCATCGCAATGCGACGATTCCGTTTCGACGTTTCGACGTTTCGACGTTTCGACGTTTCATCAGTGGACGATGTCCGCATCGTCACCTTCGCCGCCCGGTTGACCGTCCGCGCCGTAGGAGACGATGTCGAACGTGTCAGGATTCTCAATGCCGGGCGCGATAAGAAGAAAGAAATTGCCCCACGGATCAAGGACATCCTTCTCCTTGAGCCGGCCAGCATCGACGAGGTTCTGCAAGTCGAACGTCGCAGGCGGCCGGGACATGCTGTGGTCCATCAGATAAATGCGCACTTCCGAGGCAATCTGAGCCGCGCGAGACTGCGCCACGCGCACCTGCGAGCGGCCGTAGTGGCTGAACACCTGCTGCATCACCAGACCGGCAAGCAGCGCGATGATGACCACCACCACCATGATCTCAAGCAGCGTGAACGCGCGGCGGGTTCTGCGATGTGACTTTCGGCGAACGTTCATATCTGTATCTCCAGGCAATCCTTGTCTCGTTTAGCCGCGACCCATAGGGGAGCGTGCCCTTCATTCAACGCCTCATCCAACCAGCGATTGCAATTCCAGCAGCGGCAGCAGCACCGCAGCAAGCACGAACCCACCCACGCACGCCATCACCACCAGCAGCAGCGGCGGCAATGCCTTGGTAAAGAGTTTCAGCGATGCGTTGACCTGCCGGTCGAACGCCGTCGCCGCGTGCATCAGCATCGACTCCAGCCGCCCCGATCGCTCACCGAGGTTCACGACCTGCACCAGCAGCGGCGGAAACAGGCCGGAGCGTTCAAGCGGCTCGGCCAGCGACTTGCCGCCCGTCACCTTGTCCTGCACTTCATCGAGCGCTTCCACCAGCGCGCGATTGACCAGCGTGTGCTGCGTGATGCGCAGCGCTTCAAGAATGGGTAGCCCGGCCGAGGTCAACGTGCCCAGCGTGCGCGTGAACCGCGCCACCGCCACATCGCGCATCAGCCGCCCTGCGATCGGCATCTTCAGTTTCAGCAGATCAACGCGGTACCGGTTGGCCGGCACGCGCACCCACATCCGCCATCCGATCGCAAGCGCGATGATCGCGCCGATCACGTACGCCCAGTACGCGCCGATGAACTCCGCCGCACCCATCACCACCTGCGTCGGCCAGGGCATCTGAAAACCCATGCCCTCCGTCAGTGGGCCGATCAACTTCGGCACCAGAATCGTGACGAGGACGACAACGCTCACCGCGATAAGACCCGCAACCAGCAGCGGGTAAAACGTCGCGCCCATGACTTCACGCCGCAGTTCCACCGAGCGTTCGAGCAGGTCGGCAAGTTGATGCAGAATCTGGCTCATGTCGCCCGAGGCATCGGCCGCGCGCAACATGCCGAGAATGAGATCATCGAACGGCGGGCCGTACTCGCGCGCGGCTTTGTAGAGCGGATCGCCCGCTTCGACGCGATCGATCAGGTGATCGAGGATGACCGGCATGGCCCGGCCGTGCGCCTGCTTGCGCACCGTGCGCAGCGACTGCATGAGCGGCAGTCCCGCTTCAAGCGCGGTGGCGAGTTCGCGCATCAGCGTCGCCATCTCCGACCGCGAAAGCGACGGCCGCCCGCCGATCCCCAGCGCGGAAAGATCAAACACCGCCCGCTGCGTCGTCTCGCGCGCCCGCCTTGCCTCGGTGCGCTTGGAAACCTGCTGCTCCTCCGCCTGATCGATCTGCGTCGCCGTCTCCCCGCGCAGCATGAGCACACGCACCGCATCGCTGCGATCGAGCGCAGCCACAACGCCGGTGCGCGACTGGCCGCTCTTGGTCAGACTCTGGTAGCGAAAGGTGGGCAAGGGGAGGAGTTAGGAGTTAGGAGTTAGGAGTTAGGGTTAGCGGTTAGGTGTTAGAATTTGGGAGGTGGGGTTCGGTGCCAGGTGTTGGGTATCGGGAGTCTTGATGTCGATACGCTTTCGAGTTGCGCCGCAATCACTAACTCCTAACTCCTAACACCTACGCACTAAAATCCTCCGTGTCCTGCGTGGCGCGGAGGACTTCATCGATGGTCGTAACGCCCTGGACTGCTTTCTCGATGCCGTCCTGGCGCATGTTCTGGTACGAATCGCCCACGATCTCGATCAGTTCCGAGGTCGAACGCTTCTCGGAGATCGCGCGGCGAAGCGTTGAGGAGATGGTGATAAGCTCAAAGAAACCGACCCGGCCGTACTGGCCCGAACCGTTGCACTTGTCGCAGCCGCGACCGCGCCATTCCTTGCCATCGAAACGGTCAAGCTCCTCCTGCGACAACCGATGCGCGACATCCTCGCGCATTGGAACCTGCTCCCGGCAACCGCTGCAGATGCGCCGCCCAAGCCGCTGCGCCAGCAATCCCTCAAGCACCGACGCAACGAGAAACGGCTCCGCGCCCATGTCAACCAGACGGCCGACCGAGCTGATCGCATCGTTCGTGTGCAACGTCGAGAAGATCAAGTGACCGGTGAGCGCGGAACGAATCGCAATGTCCGCCGTTTCCGAGTCGCGAATTTCACCGACGAAGATCACGTCCGGATCCTGTCGCAGAATGTGCCGCAAACCTGTCGCAAACGAAAGGCCGCGCTTCGGATTCACCGGAATCTGATTGATTCCCGAGAGTTCGTACTCAACCGGATCCTCGATCGTGATGATCTTCTTGCGCGGGTCGTACAACTTCGACAAAGCCGCGTACAGCGTCGTCGTTTTACCCGAGCCGGTCGGGCCGGTCACGAGCACCATGCCGTGCGGCTTGGCAATGAGCCGATCCATCTGATTCCGCATCGACTCCTTCATGCCAAGCGAAACCAAATCGAGCGGCAGTGAGCTCTTATCCAGAATACGCATCACCACCGACTCGCCATACAGCGTCGGCACGGTGGAGACGCGGATGTCAACCTTGCGGCCTTCGAAGCGCAGCGTGATGTGGCCGTCCTGCGGCACGTAGCGCTCCGCAATGTTCATGCCGCTCATGATCTTGATGCGGCCGATCAGAGCCGGCTGCAGATGCTTGGGCGGCGGGGGCTGCTCAACAAGCTGACCGTCGATGCGGTACTTGACCTTGAGTTCGGTCTCGAACGGCTCGACATGAATGTCGCTGGTGCGCGATTGAATCGCTTCGAGAATGAGCAAGTTGACGAGGTTGATAAGCGTCGGCTGCTCCGCCATGCGGTGCAGGTCGGCGGCTTCAACCGCATCGAAGTTGTGTTCCAGGTCCGAGGCCGCATCGCTCGCATCGCCTGCAAGCGACTCAGCCATGCGCTCGGCCGTGGTGCCGTAGTTCTCGCGCAGCAGATCGGAGAACGCGCGCTTGGAAAGACCGATGCGCGTGATCGGCCGGCCCACGAGTGTGGCGATCTCATCGACCGAGGCGATATCGAGCGGATCGAGCATCGCAACGACCAGGCGCTTGCCGTCAAGACGCAGCGGCACGACGCGCAGCCGCACCGCCAGATCGGCGCTCACCAGCGCGACCGCGTCCTGGTGGGCGTCAAGCGGCTGCGCTGCCCACTCGATGCCGAGCAGTTCGCAGCGCTGGCGCAGCGACTCTTCATCCTCGGCCGGCGTGGACACGGCAAGTTCGGCCGGCTGCCCGTTGCTCTTGGCCGCGGCCTCACCCGCGACGAGGTCGCGAGGGTCGATGTCCGTCTGTGTCGATAGTTGCACGTTAGATGCTACTCTTCAGAAAGCTCTCAGGTCTGGGCACGCAACGGTTACTTGCCTCCACGGCCGCCACCGCCCGTGCCGCCGCCCGTGGCGCCGCCAACCTGCGGACGCGTCGGCTGGCTCCGATCCTCATTCGCCTGCTGCTTGGCGTTGTTGCGACTGGCGGCACGAGCGCGACGCTGCTGCTGAACATCAGCGCGGCTGGCGCCTTCAGGGAACGTCTTCGCGATTTCCGCGGGCAGCATCGACTGCACGAGCTCCATGTAATACCGGCTGCGCTCATCGCGATCCGTATACATCTGCCGCGCCGGATCGGTCAGCCGTTCCACCGTTGCGCCGGTGTGACGGGCGTCTTCGCGCTCCGCCTGATTGCGCAGTTGCTTCGGTTCAAAGTCGATCGCCATCTCGCGAAGCTGCTGGTTGAGCTGATTCATCTCGACGAAATATTGATCGCGTACCTCCTCGATGGCCTTGCGAGTCTCGGCATCAAGCTCCTCCAGCTCGAGCGCGCGCTTGATCATGCGCTCAGCCGGAAGCACCCGATACACCCGGGGGAACGCCGACTCCTGAGCGCGCGAACGGAAACGCTCAACGTGCTGCTCCGGAAGACGCTCCGCAATCACATCCAGGTAACGCAGGTTGATGTCGCGGATGCGGACCCGCGCTGCGATCTCTTCGTCAACGTGCCTCGGACGCGGCACCGCGCCGTTCGCCCGCAGGCCGCGAATGAACTCATCCGCGCCGCGCTCCATGAGCGCGTTCCGTTCCATGAGCGACTCGTGAAGCAGGTTTGAATATTGATCGAGTACCGGCTGAAGATCGATGTAAGCGCGATCGCTCAGCCGCAGATCATTGACCAGGTGAAACAGGTTGAGCGCCTCGCCCGAGAGCCGCCCCAGATGCAGCGACTTCTCACGCGTGATCTGCTGCTGGAACATCGGCCAGCGCTCGCTCTGGGCGGGACCGAGAATGGCCTGCACATCGCTCTCGAACCGCGCCTTGAGCTGCGACTTCTGAGCGCGCCACTCCTCGAATGGCGCGAAGATCGTCTCCAGAATCCGCGACTGGTCCTGCTTCGGATCAAGGTTCTGAAGGTCATCCCGCAGCCCGTTGACCTTGTCCTGCGTTGCCGCCCAGCCGGCCTCGAACCGATCGAGGTAATCCTGGTAAAGGGCATCGACGATCATGCGCTGACCGTCATCAAGATTCAGTCCTTGCGAGAACACCTGCATATCGCGGTGCAGATAATCAGGGCTGGTCAGATTCGCGAGGGCTGCGCCGGCATCGAGCTGCGCCTGGGCCGGCCCGGAGGCGACGACCGCCAGCCCGATCGCCGCGCCGCCGGCAAGTGTCCTCATGGTGTACGTAAGCCGATTGATAACGCTCATGGTTGCTGTTTCTCCCATTTCGTCCTGAAACTCACATGCCGGGCGCTAGAAGGCCAGCGAACGACCGCTCCGAGCGGCTTTCGCACCATCGCCGCACATCGGAACGGCTCGGCACACCTCTCCAACGCTCCATCGGCTGCGTTATGGCATCCGACTCCCAAAATTCATCAACCCGCCGCCGCCGACCGAGCGATAACCGCTCCTCACACCCGCCGCATCACGTACGCCGCCGCGTACAGCCCCGCCACCTCCTCCCGATCCACCCTCCGGGCCGCATACGCCGGATTCAGCGGCTCCAATCGGATCGTCCGCCCGTCATCCTCTATAAACACCCGCTTGAACGTCGTCTCCTGATCCCGCTCCAGACGCACGAAGCAGTCCCGCCCGGACTCCACCGGCAGCATCGGCGAAAACACCACAATCTCCCCCTCGCGATACGCCGGCTCCATCGAATCCCCCACCACCCGGGCCGCAAACGCTTCAGGATCGGCAATCTCCGGACAGGCGATGTACTCATCCGCCACCGAAGCCGGGTAATCCAGGTCCGTGAACTCGGTCGGCAGCCCCGCCGCGATACTGTTAATGACCGGAATGGACCGGCCAAGCGGCAGCGGGTCTTCCATATTCCCCTGATTCTGCTCGACCAGCCGCCTGAGCGCCGCCACCGGGTCGCCTGCATCGAGCGCCTGCCGCAATCGCCCTGCGAGGCGGCGTTCGCGCTCCTCGGACTCGCGCAGCCGATCGCGCAATTCCGCCGGAGCACGGCTCCAGCGCACCGCCTGCACAAGCGAGCCATCCGTCACCCCCAGCGCCTCCTCAATGGCAGCCGCCCGCTCCTGGCTGATAGTCCGCAAACCGGCCTCCATCTGCGAGAGTTGCGATTTACTGCACCCGATCAGCCCCGCCAACTGCTCCTGCGTCAATCCAGCCCCCAGCCGCGCAGCACGGAGCCGCTCGCCCAGATCAGAGGGATGATGTGAGGAAGAGTCGGGCATAAACGTCACACAAGCCGGGCCAAAGGAGCGAAGCAGCGACGACCCCCTTCCAACGCCGCAGCGAGCAATCCTACCACACACCAGCAGAAAGTTCACAAAATTGTGAACTTTTTCTTGCCTCATCCAACTCACAGTGTACGCTTTACCCGAACAAAATGCAAACCATTTCTGGAAAGGGAGTCATCTATGAGAACTGAACCGTCCGAGAGCATCCGCACCATTCTGCGTTCGCGGCAGAACTGGGCCGGCCGAATCCTGGAACTGGCCGAACACCTCGCGCCGGGCGACCGCGCGCTCATCAGCATGATCTACTACCACGGCATGACGGCCAGCGAGTTCGCGCGGGCCGCCGGCACCCACCGCCGATCCGTCGCCATGCGAATTCGCCGCCTCGTCGATCGCATCACTTCCGACACCTACCAGCGCGTCGTTGCCATCCACAAGACTTGGCCGCCGCAACGCCAGGCCGTCGCCGAGGCGATCTTCCTTCAGGGGATGACGCAGCGCGAAGCCGCCAAGCGGCTGGACATCTCACTCCACCGGGTCCGCCGCGAATGCGACCACATTCGCGCAGTCGTCGAAGCGGCAGAGCCACGGATGAATACAGATGAACACGAATGATGGCGGCGGGATGGTCAGTGGGGGTGGGGGCGGTGACTGCGCTTGGTTCATTCCGCCTGCTTCGCGCGGCGAAGCGCGACCCAATCCGTGTGTATCCGTGTTCATCCGTGGTTTCAATCATGCACCTCACACTCGAACAATCCTTTGCGACAGCCGTGCGACCTTCGCAGCGCGTTCTTCAGACCGCGTCCATGTTCGGCCTGGGCGTCGATGAGGAGCGCATCATCCACATCCTGCCGCGCACCGAGATCGATCTGCCATCACGCGGCATCGTCTTCATCACCGGCCCGTCAGGCGGCGGCAAGTCGAGCATTCTCAAGGCCATCAAGATGCAACTCGCTGCGCGCAAGCAAACCATCATCGACCTTGCGCAGCCCGCACCGCTGCCTGATGCGCCGCTCGTTGATGTCTTTGACATTCCGCTCAAGCGCGCTGCGTCGATCCTCGCCATGGCCGGCCTGGGCGATGCCTTCATCATGCTCCGAAGGCCGTGCGAACTCAGTGACGGCCAGCGAGCCCGCCTGCGCCTCGCTCAGGCCATGCATCTCGCTTCGCAGTCGCGCGAGCCGGCCTACATCATCGCTGATGAGTTCACCGCCACGCTCGATCGGCTGACCGCAACCATCATCAGCCGCAACATCCGCCGCTGGATCGATCGCGCCGATTCGCCCATCACCTTCATCGCAGCGACCACCCACGAGGACATCGCCGATGCCCTCGCGCCGAATCTGCTCATCTACAAGGGGCTGGGGAACGAAATCGACATCCAACGCGAGCCGGTTCATCTCGAACCGGCGCAGTCCGTTCATGGCATTGACAACCTGAAGATCGAACCCGCAACGACAGCCGACTACAAACCCCTCGCGCAGTTCCATTACCGAAGCGAGCGCGCGGGCGTCACCACCAGCGCGTTCCGCATGGTCTGCGATGAGCCGGCCATCGTCGGCCGATACCTTCAGCGCAAGAGCGAGCATCAACTCATCGGCGTGCTGCTGCGCTCATTGCCGCACCTGTCATGTTCACTGCGCAATCACGCCACCCGCGGCCGGTACTGCGGCCTCGCGCCGCGCGAAGCCGCCACACTGCTCAACCGGGAAGTTCGCACGATCAGCCGCGTCGTCATTCATCCGCAATGGCGCGGCCTGGGGCTTGCCGCCCAACTCGTCAAACACGCACTGTCGCATCCTGAAGAGAAACAAGTCTTCACCGAAGCGCTGGCTGCGATGGGGCACGTGCATCCCTTCTTCGAGCGGGCCGGCATGGTGCGCTTCGATCGCCCGCCGCGCAAGCAGCACGCCCGCCTGCTCGATGTGCTCGATCGGCTCGGCATCGAACCGTTCATGCTCGCTTCGCCAAAGCAGTTTCTCAACCTGCTGCGCGAGCGCGATGAGGATGAGCAGGTGTGGTTCGAGCATGAACTCGCGCGCTGGGTGCGCAGCGGCGCAAGAAGAACTCGCCGCCAAACCGCAAGTCGAAGATCCGCCGTGGTGGGCGACGAACCAACCATCGAGAACATGCTCGCCACCGCGCGCGATCAACTTCTGACACTGCCCATCTACTACCTCCACCGACACTAACCCAAGCCGGGGCAAAGCGTCGCCCCAGGTCGAAAACCACCATGCCCGCCATCCCCCTCAACAACCTCGAAGCGCATCCCGACAACACCAACATCATGCCGGCCGCGCTGCTCGACAAACTCGTCGCGCACATCAACGAAACCGGCAACTATCCACCCATCATCGTCCGCCCGATCGAAGGCGACCCCCAAGCCCACCCCCTCCCGGGAGTGGGCCCCCGCTACCAGATCCTCGACGGCCACCACCGCGTGCTCGCGCTCCAGCGCCTCGGCCGCGCCGAAGCCGACTGCGACATCTGGAACGTCGATGACAAGCAGGCGGCGATGCTCCTGCTCACCCTCAATCGCCTGCACGGCGAAGACGATCCGCACAAGCGCGGCTCTCTCATTGCAAGATTGCAACAGTCGATCGGCATCGAGACCCTCGCCGCCCGCTTGCCCGACGATCGCGCGCGGATTGAACGGCTCATCGCGATCGCGCAGCCGCCGCCTGAAGACGCCATCGCGCCGCCGCAGCCGCTCAATGAGATGCCTCATGCGGTAACGTTCTTTCTGAGCAGAACGCAACGGACTGCGCTCTTCGCGCATCTCAAGAAGTTCGATCACGATCGCAGCGCCGCGCTGGTGAAGGCGCTTGAACTTGAAACGCCGCGCGAAACCGCAAGCGAGTCATGAGCAGCAACTCAAAACGAGACGATCAAGGAGAGCCGGATGATGCGATCATTGCGCATCTTGCCGAAGGCGACCTCGCGCCGGCCGAACTTGCGAAGCGCCTGGGCATGTCGCTGCGCGACCTGGCGCTGTGGGCACGCGATCCGCAGAACATCGGCTTGCTCTCATCGCTTGCGTTCCTTGCCGACGTTCGCGCCCAGATGCTGCTCGCGCGCTACCGCGCCAACGCAGCAGCGCGATTGATCGCCATCGCCACCGACGATCAGCCGAGCGAAATGTCGCGCAAGGCGTGCGTTGATCTGCTCGAAGCGAACCTCGAAGTCTTCGAACACACCGACGAAGCCGGACCTCCCGCTCCCGCCATCAGTGAAGAAACCATCCTCGCCGCATTCGAACGGCTCGGCGAGCAGTGAATCTATTGAAACACGGAGGGCCACAGAGGGCCACGGAGGAGAGCAAGAAATGTAGTAATGAATGAGACAGCACGCTGATTGAAGACGACGGTCGAACACGCACGACCAACTCGCCCTCTATCGCTCAAGAGCAAACGCCCTTCTCCGTGGCCCTCCGTGGCCCTCCGTGGTGAATGAAAATCAACCATGCGTCTCGCAATCGACAACCTCACCACCCGCCGTGAACTGCGCCTACGCCGGCCGCGCACGCCCAAACAACTGCGCGGCTACGTCAGTTCTGTGCTCGGCTTCACCATCCCCAAGCACCCGATCGTGCCCGGCCATGTCTCGCCGCTTGAATACCTCAAACATGCCTTCTTCGAGGAGCACGAGCCGCGCGACTGCATCGTCTGGGCCAATCGCGGCGGCGGCAAAACGCAACTCGGCGCCATTGCAACACTCCTTGATATGCTCTTCAAGCCCGGTATTCAGGTGCGCATCCTGGCCGGCTCCTTCGAGCAATCCTCGAAGATGTACCGCTATCTCAAGCGATTCCTCGAAGATGAACTCTTTCACGATCTCGTCGCAGGCAACGTCACCGGCCGATACGTCGAACTGCGCACCGGCTCCCGCGTCGAGGTGCTCGCGCAATCCGACTGCTCCGTGCGTGGCCAGCGCGTCCACCGCTTGCGCTGCGACGAAGTCGAACTCTTTCGCGATGACATCTGGGAAGCAGCCCAGTTCGTCACGCGCTCCGGATGGTGCGGCGACACCTACGTGCGCGCGTCCATCGAGTCGCTTTCCACCATGCATCTGCCCTTCGGCCTGATGCAACGGCTGGTGCAGGACGCCGACCGCGCGCGCCGCCGACTGTTTCAATGGAGCGTCCTCGACACGCTCGAACACTGCCCGCCGCAGCGCGAATGCGAGCCATGCCGGCTCTGGCTCGACTGTCAAGGCCGCGCCAAAGACGCTGAGGGCTTCATCGACATCGATGACGCCATCCGCATGCGCGACCGTGTCGGCGATCGTGCGTGGAATGCCGAGATGCTCTGCGAGATGCCCGACCGCAGCGCAAGCGTCTATGACGAATTCGACCCCGACCTGCACGTCTTCGATCATATTGATCCGCCACCCGGCGCGATGTGGATCGGCGGCATGGATTTCGGCTACCGCGCGCCGACCGTTCTGCTCTGGGCGTTCATCATGGAGGATGTCATATACATCGTTGATGAACTCCATGTAGAAGAGCGCACGGTCGAGGAGCACATCGAAGCGGCCCGCAATCGCAAGTGGCCGCGACCGACCTGGATCGGCGCCGACCCTGCGGGCCATCAGCGCAGCGATCAGACCGGCGTCAGTTCGATCACGCTGTGGAAGCGAGCCGGCTGGCCGATTCGTTCCCGGCGGATCGGTTTGCAGGAGGGCATCACCGCCGTCAAGCGCCGCCTGCTCGGCCCACCCGTCGCGCTCGCCGGCCGCAACGTCCACCGCGTGCGCCTGAAAATCCACCGCCGATGCGACCGGCTCATCAAAGCGCTCACTATGTACCACTACCCGCCTGAGAAACCCGAATCGCTCGAGCCGGTCAAGGACGGCCACGATCATGCGGCCGACGCCCTGCGCTACATGGTCATCAACCTCGACGCCACATCAGCACGCGCCTCCATCCGCACCTACTGACGCACCGCTCGAACGCTTGAACTCCGCAGTCTGCAGTATGGAGGAACTGGCCGGCAGAGCGGAGAATACCTTCACATGCCAGAGCCGCGACTCCAGGAGAAGACATTCCGTGAGCAGGTCATCGAGCGACTCATTGCCGCGCTCGGCAAGCCGGAGGTCGCGCGTGTCGAGGCCGGAAACCTCTATCGCTGGACGCTCAATCGCGGACCGGCAACCATCAGCATGTTCGTCACCATCGACTCACCCGAACACCCTCACATCGCGCACATCATCGTCTCGGACGGCTCCGCCTACCAGTCCCAGCCCGTCATCACCTCCACCGTACACACGCTCGAAGAAACCGATGCCATCATCGCCGGCATTCTCAAGCAATGGAAATCCTTTCCGCGTCAAGCAGTGCATTGAATTGCATGGCGGAGTCGCCCGTTGAGCGGCGAAGCGCAGCGATTCAAAACCGCAACGAACCGCCGGCGAACAGCCCCTGCAAACCGCCGCGAAGTTCGTAGTCATCGACTTCAACCGACAGGTCAACGAGCCGGTACCCCACCGTTACGCCGACGTTGCGCGTGAAGTTCCACGTCAGTCCCGCGCGCACGTGCCAGCCGAACCCGCTGCCCGAGCCCAGCGCCGGCCCGGCCCCGATGCCCGCTTCGATGCGAATGTCATCCGTCAGGGGCAGTCCATCCGGCCGAAAGGTGAGTTCCATCATCACACCCGCATACGGAATCGCCCATTCCCCGCGCACGCGCTCTTTCGCAGGCATCATCGCAAAGTCTTCCACCTCATGCCGCACGCTGATCCACCGCGCGCCGAAGGCCGGCATGAAGCGCAGGTCCGCAATCGCTTCACCCGTTGAGGTGCTGTTGCGCGCTCTGCCATCGTCCGTCCACGGCAACGGCAGCGGTCGAAAGACGCTGATGCGCAGTTCGCCGCTGATCGAGGTCATCTCAAACGCGCTGCGAAATCGGTCGCCCGGCGCGAGCACGACAGAGCCGAAGGTCATCGGCATCGCAGCATCGCTCGTCGCATCGGTCGAGAAATGAAAGCCGCTCAGTTGCAGTTCCCAGCGCTCATGCTTGCGAATCGAAAGTTCAGCGTTGAAGGTCGGCTCGCGATCGTCCATGCCGAAGTCCGGCCGCAGCTCGAAGCGATCGCCCGGCCCAAGCCCCGCATCGCCCACCAATCGCGGAATCCACACGCCCGGCGTGAAGGTGAACGTCAATCCGCCCTCTGACTCGTGCAGCGGCGCAAACGCGCGGGCCATGTCATCCATCTGCTCTTCATCGAAGCGCGCGTCCGCAGCCGATCCAGCCGCTAAAGTCATGATGCTGAGAAACGCTGCAACCTGTCGTGTCGTTGTGTATGTGGCCATACCCGCCTGTTGAAAGAAGTGAAACGAAGTGTCAGACCGCGCTCCCGATCGATCGCACACCGCGCCGCCGGGCGAGTTGCTCCTCGCACCGGGAGTCGCCGTGCGCGAAGCCGACCTGCGGTTCACCTTCTCGCGCTCCAGCGGCCCGGGTGGACAGGCCGTGAACAAGCTCTCGACGAAGGCGGAACTGCGCGTTGCGATCCAGAACATCCATGGCCTGGATGATACCGCGATCGCGCGCCTGCGCCGACTCGCCGGCCGGCGGCTCACGTCCGAAGACGACATCGTCATCCAATCGGACCAAAGCCGCTCGCAGCGCATGAACCGAAACCACTGCATCGACCGCCTCAAGGAACTCGTCCTCCGCGCCGTCACCGTTCCAAAGCGCCGCAAGAAGACCAAGCCAAGCCGCGCCGCAAACGAACGCCGCCTCAAACAAAAACGCGAGCAATCAGAGAAGAAATCCCTGCGTCAAAGCAAGCCGCAGTAAACGGAGCCGCGACCGTCAGGGAGCGCAAAACGGAGCCGCGACCGTCAGGGAGCGCGTCCTTCGGCGCAAGACGCAAGCAACGCGCCAGATTCAAGCATCGCGCCGCATCACCGAAGCGCTCCCTCACGGTCGCGGCTCTGCCTTGGCTTCGATCCCCACGCGCAGCACGTGCTTCTCATCAAGCGTCAACTCGATCGCTGCATCCTCCTCAAGCGCACCGTCATCCACAACCGACACACGCACCGCGCCGCTCCACATCGCCGGTACCTGCCGCGCTGAATCCGCATCGCGCCACTTCGACCAGCGCACCAGTTCCGCTTCAATCCCCGCAGGCGCGTCAACCTCCAGCATCGGCTGCGCATCGCCATCCTCAACCTCCGCGATCACGCGCACGGTGAGTGGCCGCTCCTCCATCACCACCACCCGGTGCGGCTCGGCGCGCAGCGGAAAGCGGCTGCGCCCGACCGCCTCCAGCGTCAGCGTCTGCACCCGCTCATCATCAAAATGAATGAACACCTCCGCCTCGCGCACACCCGGCCGGTCCAGATGCATCGCCGCCTCAATCGCCACCGGATCGCCCGGTTCAATGATGGACTCGGCCGCGCTCGCCGCCGTGCAGCCGCAAGAACTGCGCACATCGAGAATCGTCACCGGTTCGCGACCGGCGTTGCGCAGGTGGAACACATGCGCCGCCTCGCCGCGCAGCGCTCCGGTCGCTTCATCGACCTCCAGCCACACCTCTCCGACCGCCCCATGCTGCTCGCCCGCAAGCACCGGCCGGCTCGAATTGAAGCGGTACGCCCCGACCACCACGCCCACCGCAGCCGTCACCAGCAGCGCGATCAGCAGCGGCGTGCGGATGATCGGACGTTGTTCACGCTCGGGCGCGGCCATGGCCATGACCAATACTACGTGCTCTGCCATATCGGCAGCCGCTTTGCGCAGCGCGCTGTTTCAGGGCGGGATTCGCGATGCTCAACCGCTCAAAGCCGCAGTATCGTCCTCTACGAAGCGGCGCACCCTTTGCATCTTCCCATTCGGAGGCACATTCCCATGCGCATGGACAGATTCACAACGCTCGCGCAGGACGCACTCGCTTCAGCCCAGTCGCTTGCAATAAGCAAGGGCCACAGCGAACTCACGCCCCTGCACATTCTGCACGCCTTGCTTGAAGACGCCAACGGCGTCGTGCGCTCCATCATGTTGCGCGCAGGCATCCAGGGTGAGCGCGTGCTCGATGTGGCCACGCGCGAACTCGATCGGCTTCCCACCGTCTCCGGCGCATCGGCCCAGCCGAGCACCGCCCCCGCGACCGTGCAGGCGCTGAACCGCGCTGAGAAAGAAGCGAGCGATCTCAAGGACTCCTACATCTCCACCGAGCACCTCCTCCTTGCGCTCGCGGAAGTCGCCTCCAGCGCCAAGGAAGTGCTTTCCATTCACGGCGCGGATCGAAAGACGCTGCTCAAGGCGATCCAGACACTGCGCCAGGCGTCCGGCGTGTCCAACATCAACGACCCCGGCGCGGAATCGACCTACGAAGCGCTCAAAAAGTACGGCATCGATCTCGTCGAGAAAGCCCAGCAGGGCAAACTCGACCCCGTCATCGGCCGCGATGAAGAAATCCGCCGCTGCATGCAGGTGCTCTCCCGCCGCACCAAGAACAATCCCGTCCTGATCGGCGAACCCGGCGTCGGCAAGACCGCCATCGCAGAAGGGCTTGCCCTGCGCATCGTCAACGGCGACTGCCCCGCCTCCATGCGCGAAGCGCGCATCGTCGCGCTTGATGTCGGCGCGCTGCTCGCCGGGGCGAAGTTCCGCGGCGAGTTCGAGGATCGACTCAAAGCCGTCCTGCGCGAGGTCACCGCAAGTGATGGCCGCATCATTCTCTTCATCGACGAGTTGCACACCGTCGTCTCAGCCGGGGCGGCCGAGGGCGCGGTCAGCGCGGGCAACCTGCTCAAGCCCGCCCTGGCGCGCGGCGAACTGCGCTGCATCGGCGCCACCACCCTCGATGAATATCGCAAGCACATCGAGAAGGACGCTGCGTTTGAGCGGCGCTTCCAGCCGATCGTCGTTGGCGAGCCGAGCGTTGAGGAAACGGTCGCCATTCTGCGCGGGCTCAAGCCGCGCTATGAAGCGCATCATGGCGTACGCATTCAGGATGCCGCCCTGATCGCAGCGGCTCGACTGTCCCATCGCTACATCGCCGACCGCTTCCTGCCGGACAAGGCGATCGACCTGCTCGACGAAGCCGCATCCCGGCTGCGCATCGAAAACGACTCCATGCCCGCCGAGGTCGATGAACTCCGCCGGCGCATCATGCAACTCGAAATCGAACGCGAAGCGCTCAAGATCGAAACCGATCCCGAATCGAAGAAGCGTCTCGATGTCCTTGAGAAGGAACTCGCGGAACTGGGTGAACGCAACCGGCAGCTTTCCGCGCAGTGGGATGAAGAGAAGGGCGAACTCGACAAGATTCGCGCCGTCAAGGAAGAAATCGACGCCAAGCACACCGAACTCGAACAGGCGCAGCGGCGCGGCGACCTCGAGGCGGCTGCGCGGATTCAATACGGCGAGCTGCGCGAACTTGATAAGCGGCTTGAAGCGGCTGAGGCGGAGCTTGAGAAACGTCAGGCCGCCGGCAAGGCGCTGGTGAAAGAGGAAGTCGATTCGGAGCAGATTGCGGAAGTGATCGCGCGCTGGACCGGCATCCCCGTGACGCGACTGATCGAATCCGAGCGCGAGAAACTGCTGCGCATGGAAGACCAACTTCGCAATCGCGTGGTCGGCCAGACCGATGCCGTCCGCGCAGTGGCGGAAGCGGTGCGGCGCAATCGCGCAGGGCTCGGCGACATGAACCGCCCCATCGGGTCGTTCCTCTTCCTCGGCCCCACCGGCGTGGGCAAGACCGAACTGTGCAAGGCCCTGGCCGAGTTCCTCTTCGATACCGAAGAGGCGATGGTGCGCATTGACATGAGCGAGTTCATGGAGCAACACTCCGTCGCGCGGCTGATCGGCGCGCCGCCCGGTTATGTCGGCTATGAAGAAGGCGGCCGCCTCACTGAAGCCGTCCGACGCCGGCCGTATTGCGTCGTCCTCTTCGATGAAATGGAAAAGGCGCACCCCGATGTGTCGAACGTTCTGCTTCAGGTGCTCGACGACGGCCGCCTCACCGACGGGCACGGCCGCACTGTTGATTTCCGCAACACGATCATCGTCATGACGAGCAACATCGGCTCCGCTGAAATCCTGCGCATGACGGAAAGCGGCGCGATCGATGTCGAGATTGAAGCCCACGTGCGCAACTTGCTCAAGCAGGTGCTGCGCCCGGAACTGCTCAACCGCATCGACGAGACGATCATCTTCCATCAACTCACGCCCGATGATCTCACCGACATCGTCGATATCCAGTTGCGGCAACTGCACGCTCGCCTCGCCGACCGTGGCCTGTCGCTGGAACTCTCGCCCGGCGCGAAGGCGGCTCTGGCGGAGGCGGGGTACGACCCGCAGTTCGGCGCAAGGCCGCTCAAGCGCGTCATTCAACAGCGCATCGAAAACGCGCTCGCCAGCCGCATCCTCGGCGGCGAGTTCTCACCCGGCGACCACATCAAAGTCGATCACGAAGGCAAGTCATTCACATTCAAGAACACCGCCCCCTCAGAACCCATCGAATCAACCGCCAATTGACCGAAGGTGCAGGTGATCGTGAGGAAGACAACGATTCAGCCCGGCGGTGACAAGAGGTGAGACGGACGACCGGCGGCGAACTCCTCGATGTTCAGACTGTTTTTGCCTGTGCGCGTTCTTTCGGCGTAAAGGTGCGGATCGTCGCCCGTTTGTCGTCGTGGCGCGTGGCTTCACGGGCGCGGCCGTGGACGCCGATCGCAGCGGCGTCAAGCGCATCACACAATCGAATGACGGCGGGCACGTTCGGATAGGCCTCTCGCAAATCGACGATCTTCTCGGTCATGGCGGCGCCGTTATCGCGGAAGAGCCGCTTATAGGCCATTTTCATGGCGTCAATATGCTCCGGTTCGAAGCCGCGCCGGGTCATGGCGATTGAGTTGACCGCTCGCACTTCCGCGGGGTTCCCTTCCACGATCATGTAAGGCGGCACGTCCTTGGTGATCCTCGCGAGCCCGCCCACGAACGAACAGCAGCCGATGGTCGCGAAG
>CAZFZT010000040.1:11413-29072 GCA_964523675.1 uncultured Isosphaeraceae bacterium | reverse complement strand
ACCTGCGTCCCGTTGAGCCAGAGCTCCTGCAGCTTCGAGAGGGAGGCCAGCGGGGTGAGGTCGCTCACCTGCGTCTCGTCGAGCCCGAGCTCCTGCAGCTTCGAGAGGGAGGCCAGCGGGGCGAGGTCGCTCACCTGCGTCTCGTTGAGCGCGAGCTCCTGCAGGTTCGAGAGGGAGGCCAGCGGGGTGAGGTCGCTCACCTGCGTCCAGTTGAGCGAGAGCATCTGCAGATTGGAGAGTTGGGCAAGGTCGTCGATTGAATCGATGTCGAGGCCGTCGAGGTCAAGTGTTGTGACGCTCGACAGATCGTCGGTGCTGAGCAGGTCCACAGGCTTGTCGAGTGTTCGCGCGATTCGAATGCGAAGGTCGCGCGGCCAGTTGGTCAATGGCTGCCGCTTCGATGCCGGCTCGGACGACTTGACCTTTCGCTGCTCGGCCGGCGGCTCTTCCGGTGACACCGCCGCTTCGCGAGGAGCATCGGGCACGGTCGACGCCTGGGCCAACTGCGAAGAGAACTGCACAGCGCGCAGCAGTTTGAACAGCATTTCATTATTGAGGACATCGAGCGTCGATGTCTCCCCCTCTGCGCCGCCGATGGCGATGCGCGGCGCGGCCGAGTTGAGCTGGCGGAGCTCCCTGACACCCTCGGACTCCTTGGCCGCCTTCGCAGGTGTGCTCGCCTCAGCATCTCCCGTGTCGTCCGTTGCATCGCGGCGGGGAGCCGATTTGTACTCTTGCCACGTCACGTCGCCGAACTCGCGGAGCGCGCAGGAGCATTGATGCAGGTAGTCGATCACCTCATTCCGCCGCAGTGCGCATGCGAGCGCTTCGCCATAGGCCCGGCGCACCCATCGCCTGAGCAGGTGAATCTGTGCGCCTTGTGCAAAGCGCTCGTTCTCATTTGGCGAAGCGCCTTCGCGAGTCCAGCGCTCCGCCGCCACAGCGCGCAGGAGCGTTGAGTTGAGCAGTCGCTTGACTTCGCGCGGATTGTCTTCGGCGAGTTCAAGCAGTGCTTCCTCGAGAACCTCGCGCGCGCTTTGATCGCCGAGGGCTTCGCTCCAGCGTCCATCGCTCAGCCCATCGAGTTTGCCGACCTGATCGCGCAGATAATCGGTGACTTCTGATTGCGTCGGGGCGATGTCGACTTCGACTTGGAAGAGTTTGTCGAGGTACTTCTCTGCTTTGTCGGGATCAACGCCATGGTCGCGGTACTGCTTACGAACGACTGCGTCGACGACGGAGCGATCGAGGCCGACGACGAACATGAGCCGCGGGATATCGAGATAGAGTTTCAGCGCTTCGACGACTTCGAGCGTCACTTCGGGCAGGCAGCGATCGAGGTCATCGATGAACAGGCAGAGGCGTTCGTCTTCGCCGAGCGTTCCTTCGACCCACTGGCGAAGCGTTTCCTCGAATTCGTTGAGATAGGACCGCTCGGGATGGGCTGTCTGCCGGTAGTCGTCGTAGATTTCGCGCAGGAGCGCGCCTTTGATCTCGACCTCCGCGCCGGCGCTGCCATCGCCGACCTTTGCGGTGACAGCCATGTTGGAGGCGAGGTGCAGGAACGAGCGGCCAAGGAATCCGCCGAACTGTTTGACAGCGTTCTTGATGCGATCGACCGTCGCGCCTTTGACGTCGATGCTGGCGAGAATGACCTCCGCGATGAGGCCGCGCCAGACGTCTTCGCGGCTGGTGTACTTCCACGGATCGAACCAAACGGCGTGGACGCGCGGATGGCCGCCTCGTTCTGTCGATGCGCTGTTCCATGACTCGAGCAGCAGACAGAGATACCGCATCGCGGAGCTCTTGCCTGTGCCCCAGTCGCCGTAGATCGCGATGGTGACGGGCGCGCGCGTGTTCTTGTTGCGGAGGATGTCGTAGGCGGCAGCGAGTTTCGACTCGAAGAGAAAGCCGTCGTTCTCACGGTGGCCCTCCGCGTCAGCCGGCCGGAGAATGGGGTGATCCGAGAGGATCGTCATCCGCGGCGTGCGCGTGGCGAATGCGCTAACGGGTTGTTCGTTGGCTGCGCGGCTGTGGCGTTGGTCATCCCCGGCCTTGGTTTTCCGATTCCGCGCCATATTCCGCAGGATACCGGATTGTCCGCGTCAACGACGTGCGGCAGTGGCGAACGGACAAGATCCGTCGTGCCGCTGTGCGAGCCGCGAGCCGCTTTGTCCTCGATCGCGAGCCGCCGCGTCCTCGCGGGGGATGACGTCGGGCGTTCTGGCGCGCTCGATTGCGCGATTGGCGCATAGGGAGTCGTTGCGTTATCCGTCGCGGGGACGCGACGGCTCGCCGGGGCTCGCTTGACACACCGCGCAACGGAAAGCATCATTGTGGCTATGTCGATCGAATCGCCTTCGATCCGTCAAACGCTCGACCCCACGCGCACGACGTGGCACATCACCGTCGGCACATACGGTTCGCGGCTGCATGGCGGCGAGCGGCCGACGGTCGATCGGGCGCACAACCAACTCGGCGAAGCGTTCATCCGGCGTGATGAGCGGCGCGAGCAGCATGAGAAGAACATCATGCGCGCCGAGCCGATCATCCTCACGCACGAGCAATGTGCGTTCATTGAAGAGCAACTGCCGCGAATCTGCGAGCGTGGTGGGTGGACGTTTCGCAATTGTGCTGCGCCGCCGCCTCCGGCGGATGGCGATCACTTTCATTTGCTTTGCGATGCGCCGCCGGCGGTGCATGGCGCGCAGATTCGCACGCTGGTGAAGCGTTGGCTGACGCAGTCGCTGGATGCGAAATGGGGCAAGCCGGCGGCCGGAACGTGGTGGGTCGACAAAGGTTCGACGAAGCCGGTGGATGACGAGGCGTATTTGAATCACGCGCACCCGTACATTCAGCGGCAACGGACAACGCCGCTCATTGCCGGGAGCGAGCCGCCGCGTCCTCGCGGCGGTTGACGCAACGACTCCCTTCGCGCCGCCGCGTCATCGAACACGCAACAACTCCTGACCTCATCCGTCGCGGGGACGCGACGGCTCGCTTTCGGTGCGCGCGGCGCACAACGACGCACTACGTCATCGACGGCTCGCTTTGCTCGCTATCCCGCTGCGCGCTTGTGCGCCTTCGCGTCCGCTGCGCGCTTCGCGCGCACCTTTCGCAGCAACTCCTCAACATCCTTCGCATCATGTTCGAGCCGCGCGTTCTTGATGTGCCAGCGGATCGCTTCCTTTGTCAGATCAAACTCCGCTGCGATCTCTTCGACCGACTTGCCAACGAGCAAACGATCGAGTACCTGTTGTCTTCGCGGTCCGATGGGCCTCCGCTGGGGCGCGTAGCGGTTCTTGCGTTTGAGCGGCGCTTCATGCACCGGCCGCGCGACTTCCTTTCCATAGAGCAGGCCGCCTGAGATATATGACACGAACTGTCCCCACCCGCTTTCGGTCGTGAGCGAAAGGAACTGCACGTTCCAGCAGTGGCGGCAGGCGAAGGCGCGGCTGCCCTGGCCGACGGGCGTGTCGTGGCGGCCGGGATGCCACTGTCCTGCAAGGCCGGAGTCCTCGGGCATCTCCAGCGCGAGCCCGCCGGGTATGGCTTCGCCGAGCGTGCGAATGGGAATCGGTGCGTAGAGCATGCGCGCGGGCCGGCCGCATCCGGTGAACGCGCCGTTTGCATCAGCGAGGCCGGGACACGTCCAGCGCCAGCCGCGCTGGACTCTCTTTCCTTTCCACGTTCCCCACAGCGCGGTGCGTTCGAACGTTTGCTCGAAGTCTTCGGGAAACTCCTTCCACATCCATTGCCAGAACGTGCCCCACACCGGGTCGGGCGGCCGACCTTCCGCGTGATTGGGATCAATGGGCGAAGGCGCGTACACAATGGCGATGGGCATGCCCGGCGCGCCGTGGATGCCGGCGTAATGATGACCCCAAAGTCTCAGGACCGGTTGCTGTAATGGCGGGATGACGGGTTCGCCTTTGCGAATGCGCTGCCGACCTGATGCGAGAGAGAACTCCGAAACCGGCGCGGAGGAGTATGGATATGGATCCGAGCGATCGATCCATGTTTCGATGGTGCCTCGGTCCCGGCCGAGCATGCGCGCGATTTCAGCGCGGGTCTTGCCCGGCCAGGGGATTTCAACGGGCTTGTTGAGTTCGCGAACGACGGTGCCGGTGAGGGTGAGCGCATGGCGCACGCCGCGCTTGATGGCGTCTGCGGGCGATTCGCCTTCGCTGATGAACTCTTCCCTGGGTGTGGGGTCTTCTTCGTCCTGCTGCTCCCATCGTGGGAAGTCGAAGCAGGCGTTGTGTGTTCCGATGCGCTTGTCGCAGGCGCGGAGGGCGAGGCACCAGGCGCGGTGCGGGTGGGCGAGGTACGACTTGAGGCGGCGGCGGGCCCGGCGCAGGGCCTCCCTTCGGTCAGCGCGGCACTTGGCGCCGATGCGGTCCCATGCGTCGAGCAGGTTGGCGTCGATCTCAGTGAATGCCATGGCGTCCTCCCTATCAGTACGGTATTTGATAGGGTATCCATCCTGAAGGTGGCAGGCAAGTGCCGGCTTCGGGTGTGGACCATGAGGCGCATCACGAGAGGCGTCCCACTTCCTACGCAGCAACACAACGTCGAGCGGCATCGCCGCGTGGCGAGCCGCTGTGTCCGCGCGCAGAACATCAAACGTTGCTCACACTCGTTTACAAGCGCCTTATGCGCAGCCAACACGCCGCGCCACCATCACACCCTGCCGCAGCGGGAACGCCACCGCCTCGAAAGCGCGGTCGGCTGCGATCGCGCGATTGACGTCATCAGCCCCCTGCCTTGCAGGATGATCAGCCACATCGATCCACCATGTATTCGAGCCGAGCGCGTTGTCGATCACGACCAACCCGCGCGGCGCGATGAGCGGCTGACATATTCGCCAATACTCCGGATACTCCGCCTTCTCCGCATCAAGAAAGAGCATGTCAAGTCCGCCGGCGCCGAGTTCGTTTGCAATTGCCGGCAGCACATCAAGCGCAGCGCCTTGTCGAAGATCGATCCGATCGCTCAAACCCGCGCGATCAAACCACTGCCGCGCAAACGCTGCATGCCGGGGTTCGATCTCGACGGTCATCAATCGTCCTGCACCACCCAGCCCGCGCGCGATCCAGATGGCGGAGTACCCGCCAAGCGTTCCGATCTCAAGCGCTGTTGGGCCGCGCCCGTGATCACGTGGCGGCAGCATTGAAGCGAGCATCATCAACAGCCGCCCCACCACCGGCCCGACCGAGATATCCGGCAGGCCTGCCTCGCCGGCCGCCTCGCATAGCGCGCGGAGCACTTCATCCTCCTCACCAAATACTTCATTGAGGTATTCATGCGTGGCGCGCCAACGATCGGGTGTCATCTGCATGCATGGAAGTGTACAAAGGTGCGGCTGCACTTCGGCGTTCGGCGCCTCCTGACCTGGGCCGCGTGCCTTTGGACAACCCCGTCGTCGCCTGCGCAATCTTATTGGCCCGACTGCGCGCATCCCTTATACTCCGGTGGAAACTGCTCGCTCACGCCTTTCGCCGAGCGGCCACCACCACTGAACCTCAGGAGGAAAGATGAGAACATCAAACCAGACCATGCTGATGTTGATTCCCGCACTGGCCTTTGCAGTCGGCGCGACCGGCGATGACCGCTCGATCGAAGTCTCACCCGACGGCCACGTTCGCGTGGATATGTCCAACTTCACTCCCGCGCCGCCCGGCGGCGTCGCCGGCGGCAGTTCGTATCCGTTCGGCTTGATGCCCGCCTGGCAGAACGATCTCCGCCGGCAGATCGGCGATGTCGCGCTGGGCGATTTCAACAACAACGGCTGGCTCGACCTGTTCGCCGCTGTGTATCAGTCCAATTCATTCCCGCCGTATCCGTCATATCACGACATGATCTACTTCAACAACGGCGGCGTGCTCGAGGATCAGCCATCGTGGGTTGCAGCGCAGCAGATACACTCGAGTGATGCAACGCTCGCCGATTTTGATCACGATGGCCGAGTTGACATCTTCGTCGGCCGGGGCGGCAGCGCGTACTCGCCCTCAGCCATCTACTGGGGCAAGGATCTGCCCGACTCCACCAGTCCCGGCTGGCTCTCCGCCGAGCCGCTGGGCGCATGGACCAACGGCACCGTGGCGATCGACCTCGACAACGACGGCTGGCTCGAAGTCGTTACCGCCAATCAGGGTCGAGACCAGTTCGATCCCTACCGCCCGATGTTTCAGTTCGCGAACATCAACGGCACGATTCCCTCCGCGCCGGTCTGGCAATCCACAGAAGTATCCATCCAGAACCGCCTCTCCGCAGGTGACCTTGACAATGACGGCTGGCAGGATATTGCCGTCTCAAAATGGGCCAACTTCGAAAGCGCGATTTACCGCAACGTCAACGGTTCGCTTCAATCGACGCCGTTCTGGACCATCGGCGAAACCACCACCGATCGCGGCGCGCAGTGGATCGATGTCGATCTCGACGGCTGGGATGATGTCGTCTTCGGCCGCGGCATCACCGGCTCCAGCCCGGCGCAGCTCTACTCGAATGACGAGGGCATGCTCTCGCTCGCGTGGTCCAACGAAGGCAACTACTTCGGCTTCGAGGAAGTGCTCACCTACGACGTCGATCTCGACGGCTGGCCCGACCTCATCACCGTGCACTTCTCCGCCCGCCGCGTCAACATTTACCTGAATGATGAAGGCGAACTTCCCGTCGAGCCAAGCTGGACCTGGCAGAACCCCGACAGCGGACTCGGCACCTCGGCCGCCTTCGGCGACATCAACGGCGACGGCCTGCCCGACATGGTCGTCGGCACCACCGGAGATGTCTCGCTGCACGTCTTCCATGGCGAGCAGCCGAGTGAACCCGACTGTCCGGCAGACCTCACCGGCGACTCAAGCGTCGGGGTGCCCGACCTGCTCGAACTGCTCGCCGCTTGGGGCGATTGCAGCGATCCGGAGAATTGCCCGGCCGACCTCACCGGCGATGAATCCGTCGGCGTCCCCGACCTGCTCGAACTGCTCGCCCACTGGGGCGACTGCCCGCAGTAAATCGTCCCTGCCCACGCTCACCATCGAACGCGCGAATCCGCTTGCGGTTTCGCGCGTTTTTCTATCTCAAACTCGTGCGAGCAAACTCAATAGCCGCGTGGCACAACCCCGCGGTTTGAAACACATCGCAGCTCGCCGCGCAACCTACCGCGGCATGCCGGCACGCGGCTCTCGCGCGATGCTGATCCTGCTTGGTGTATGCTCCCTGCGCATGCGCAACCTCCTGATCATCACCTCCGTCAAGGCAGAAGCCGATGCCATCGGTTTCATTGAAGATTGCGTTATTGAAGTCGCAGGCATCGGTCGCACCAACGCCGCTGCCGCCACGACGGAGATGATCGTGCGTCACCAGCATCGCCGTCCCTTCGATGCCGTCATCTGCGCCGGCATCGCAGGCGCGTTGCCCGGCAGTGAACTTACCCTCGGCGATGTGCTCGTCGCATCCTCATGCATCTACGTTGAAGAAGGCATCGTCACCTCGCGCGGCTTTGCGCCCATGAGCTCGCTCGGATTTCAGCTTGGTGATTTTGAAGGCAACGTCGTCCCCGTTGATCTCGATATGCTCGACGCGCTGAGCTCATCGTTTCGCATCGGTCCGATTGCGACTGTCGCCACATGTTCCGGCACCGCAAGCGCTGCTGAGGAAGTCGCCCGTCGCACCGGCGCAATGGCCGAGGCCATGGAAGGCGCAGCCGTCGTCCACGCCGCCCGCAGACAGAAACTCCCTGCAATCGAGCTTCGCGCGATCAGCAACACGACAGGTGACCGCGCGACGCAGCAATGGGATCTTCAGGCCGGCTTTGATGCGCTCGGCAAGGCATTGCATCAAGCCGCTGAAATCCTTCGAGCCCTGTAGCCGGGAAGCGCAGCGGAGGGTCACTGCGCAGCCCACCCGCGCCCCGCGCGCCGAGGCGAGATTGGCGTACAATGCCCCGTCCATGGTTTCTCCCAATACCGAGCGTCTCAAGCCGCGCCAGGATGACCTCATCGAGGGTCAGCCCCAGGGCAAACCGTCAACCAATGGCCGCCGCGCCACCTTCCGCGTCTGGCGCGGCGACAAGTCCGGCGGCCAGTTCAAAGACTACACCATCGACATCACGCCCGGCATGGTCGTCCTCGACGCCGTCCATCAGATTCAGGCGCAGCACGCCAACGACCTCGCCTGCCGCTGGAACTGCAAGGCCGGCAAGTGCGGCTCGTGCAGCGCGGAGGTCAACGGCAAGCCGTGCCTCATGTGCATGACCCGGCTCGACCAGATCGACCTCGACAACTACGTCGTCATCGAGCCGGTGCAGACGTTCCCGATCATTCGCGATCTCGTCACGGACGTCTCGTGGAACTTCCAGGTCAAGAAACAGATCAAGCCCTTCAAGCCGCGACCGAAGACCGCTGAAGAGGAGAAGGCCGGCGGCTGGTTCATGCAGCAGGAAGACATCGACCGCGTGCAGGAGTTCCGCAAGTGCATCGAGTGCTTCCTCTGCCAGGACGTCTGCCACGTGCTGCGCGATCATCACAAGCACGAGGAGTTCATCGGGCCGCGCTTCCTGATCTACACAGCTGCTTTGGAGATGCACCCGCTCGATACCCAAGACCGCATTCGCGATCTCAAAGAGAACGGCGGCATCGGCTACTGCAACATCAACAAATGCTGCACCCAGGTCTGCCCAGAGCACATCCACATCACCGACAACGGCATCATCCCGCTCAAGGAACGCGTGGTCGATGAGTTCTACGACCCGATGACGAAGCTGTTCCGAATCTTCAAGGGGAAGAAGTAGTCTGTGCCGCTTGCGGCTTAGCACGGTCCATTAATGACAGACCGCGCGAAGCCGCAAGCGGCTATTCCACCGCAACAATAATCTTCACCTCCACCGCGATCGGCGTAGGCAGCGCACCAATCTCAATCGTCGTCCGCGTCGGATTCGGCTTTCCACTTCCAGGCGGCCCTGCAAAGTACTCCGCATAGATGGCGTTGTACGCTGCAAAGTCGTCCTTCATGTTCGTGAGAAACACGAGCACATCGACGACGTTCTCCCACTTCGCCCCTGCATCCTCGACGATCGCCTTCGCGTTCTCAAAGCACGAGCGGCACTGCGCTTCGATGTCGTAACTCGAAATGTTGCCCTGCACGTCGAGCGAGACGCCGGGAATCTCCTTGCTGCCTCGCTTGCGCGGCCCAACTCCTGAGAGAAACAGTAGATTCCCGACCCGCTTGGCATGCGGATAGGCGCCGACAGGTTCCGGAGCTCGTTCCGATTGGATGCTCATGGCGTTGCTGAGAGAATGAAGTGATACAACATGTACGCAAGGAACGCAATGATGAAAAGGAGCACCCCCACGATTTGAATCACCCGATGCAGAGGCACATCCCACATCGTTCCCATGCGCAGTGTGCGCGGCCGGCCGAACGCTGCGATCGACTGCGCGACCGACTGGCCGCATTCGGGGCAATTGCCTCCTACAGAGGTGCCTTGAAGGTCATAGCCGCAGCGAGCGCAGCGCAACTCCGCCGGATCGGCGCTACCGCGCAGGATGTCGATCACATCATCGTTGAGGTTGTGCGTCTGCACGATGCGAGAAGTGTTCACCCGGTGAACGATCTTCTCGCCATCGGTGAAATCCTCGAAGAAGTCGGGAATGCCGTTGCCGTTGGCATCGACGAAGAACTTGCGATACTTCACAGGGACATCTTCAAGCCGCTCGTAGCGCCGGCCGTTGATCTCATAGGACTCGCTTCGGATTGTCCTTCGCAACTCGTCAGCCATGACCGGTGCCATTCTACACCTAACAGATTGGAACACAGAGGGCCACAGAGGGCCACGGAGAAGGGCTCTTATTAATCAAGGATGGAGGGTGAGTTGCCGGTGCGTGCACCGTGTTCATTTCTCAAACCCTTGCTCTCCTCCGTGGCACTCCGTGGCCCTCCGTGGTGAATCTATTCCATCGCAATGCAAACATTCTTCGGCTCTGTAAAGAATCGCAGCGCCTCGTCGCCGCCCTCGCGGCCGACGCCTGACTGTTTCATGCCGCCGAACGGCGTGCGCAGATCGCGCAGCAGCCAGCAGTTGATCCAGATGACGCCTGAGTGCACCTGCGCCGCCACGCGGTGCGCTCGTGCAAGGTTCTGCGTCCAGATCGTCGCCGCAAGGCCGTACGGCGTGCAATTCGCCATCTCGATTGCTTCGTCTTCCGTGTCGAACGGCGTGATCGTCACCACCGGGCCGAAAATCTCTTCCTGACACGTGCTGCAGTGCGCATCAAGACCCGTAATCACGGTCGGCTCAACGTAAAATCCATTCCGGCACCTTGCCGGAAGTTGCGACGGATCAACGACTCCCCCGCCGCATTCAATCCTGCCGCCTTCCTTGCGAGCCGTCTCAATCGCGCGCAGTACCT
The DNA here is from genome assembly GCA_964523675.1 of uncultured Isosphaeraceae bacterium. Lineage (GTDB taxonomy): Bacteria > Planctomycetota > Phycisphaerae > Phycisphaerales > SM1A02 > CAZFZT01. The sequence goes on along the minus strand of CAZFZT010000040.1, from coordinate 18,663 downwards.
TCTCCATGTGCTGCTGCGACACCAGCGCGCCTTGATCGACGCCATCTTCAAGAGGATCACCCACACGCAGGCGCTTCACTTGATCGACGAACGCGCTGGTGAACGTCTCATACGCACCGCGTTCAACAAAGATGCGCGAGCCGCACAGGCAGATCTGGCCTTGATTGGCGAACGCTGCCCGGACACTTGTTCGCACAGCCGCATCCATATCACAATCAGCGAAGACAAGATTCGGGTTCTTGCCGCCCAGTTCAAGTGAGAGTTTCTTGAACATCGGCCCGGCTTCGCGCGCGATCGCCGCTCCTGTGCTTGTTCCCCCTGTGAAGCTGATGGCAGGTATCCGGGGGTGGCGCACCATTGCAGCGCCGACCTTCGGCCCAAGGCCATGCACAATGTTCAGTACACCCGCAGGCAATCCCGCTTCGATGCCCAGTTCACTGAGCATGTATGCCGTCATCGGCGTCACTTCCGAGGGCTTAGCGACCACGGTGTTACCTGTCGCAAGGGCCGGCGCGATCTTCCATGTGAACAGGTACAGCGGCAGGTTCCACGGCGAGATGCACCCCGCCACGCCGCGCGGCTGACGGAGCGTGTAGTTGATCGCGGTGCCATTCGTAATGTGCGCTTCATCCGTCGTGTGCAGAATTGCAGTGGCAAAGAAGCGCAGATTCGCTACGGCACGTGGAATGTCAACACTGCGCGACACCGCAAGCGGTTTGCCGTTGTCGATGGTTTCAGCGCGGGCCAGTTTCTCCAGATCGCGCTCCACAAGATCAGCCAGTTTGAGCATCCAGCGCGATCGCTCCGCGGCAGCCGCACCCGACCATGCCGGAAACGCCTTCGCCGCGGCATCAGCCGCCGCCTCGACATCGCGCTCATCACTATCGGGAACGTGTGAATACACCTGCCCCGTGGCCGGCTCGATGTTGTCGAGGTAATCGCCGGAGATGGGCTCCGTGAGTTTGCCATTGATGTAGTTTGCGATTCGAAGCATGAATCAATCAGAGCAATTCACCGCAGAGGCGCAGAGAGCGCAGAGGAGAGATGATGTGATACAGATTGGCCTTGCTCTCTCTTGTTTCAATAGTTGCTCTCTCTCTCTGCGCCCTCTGCGCCTCTGCGGTGAACTTACTGCGCTGCCAGGCGGCCGCCATCGACGGGGATGCTTACACCGTTGACGTATGCCGCGGCGGGTGTCGCTAAGAAGCCCGCCACCGCTGCGATCTCCGCCGGGTCGCCGAACCTGCGCGCGGGAATGGTTGCCTTCATGCCGCTTTCGACCTCCGCAGCCGATGAACCGGCTCGACTTGCTCTGCCCTGAATGAGCGAACTCAATCGCGCCGTTGCGGTGTAGCCCGGCAGTACGTTGTTGACCGTAATGCCGAACGGTCCGAGCTCCGCTGCCAGCGTCCGCGCCCAGTTCGCCACCGCTGCGCGGATCGTGTTCGACACGCCCAGCCCCTTGATCGGCATGATGACCGAAGTCGAGATGATGTTGAGAATGCGGCCATACTTCGCATCCACCATGGCCGGCGCAAGCACCTGCACCAGCGCCTGATTGCACAGAATGTGCTGATTGAACGCCTTGAGATATTCCTCCGGCGACGCTTCAAACGCAGGACCGGCCGGCGGACCGCCGGTGTTGTTCAGAAGAATCTGCGCCGGGCCTGAATCGTGAACATATTCAGCCGCTGCGCCGCGCACCGCTTCGTGATCGGAGAAGTCCACGCAGATGTCATCATGCGCCTGTTCGCCCGCTTCTGTTGAAAGCTCATGGCGAACGTTGTCGAGCGCTTCACGATGCCGGGCAACCAGCGTGACACTTGCGCCGAGGCGCGCAAACTCCATGGCGCACGCCCTGCCGATGCCCTGCGTTGAGCCGCAGACGAACGCACGGCGGCCTTTGAGTGGATAGAGTCGATTCTCGATGGTGCTCATGGTGGGACGCACTATACTTGATCGCGTGATCCGCAACGAGAACAAGGCGTTTCGAGTGCTCGTCAGCGGCTCGACCGGGCTAGTCGGCTCGGCGCTCGTCGAGCAACTTCAATCGGACGGCTGCGATGTGGTGCGGCTCACTCGATCGACGCCGCGAGCTGATCACCGCAACAACGAAGCAGCCGTCGAATGGCATCCCAACGAGGAGCGGATTGATGCTTTATCGCTTCAAGCCGCCCCGCCGAATGCGATCGTTCATCTGGCAGGCGAGACCATCGCGGGACGGTGGAGCGAGAAGAAGAAGCGCGCGATAAGGGATAGCCGGGTGAAGGGCACGCGCACACTGGCTGGGGCCGCAGCCTCGCTTGCCGCGAAACCGCTAGCGTTCATCTGCGCATCAGCCATCGGCATCTACGGCGATCGCGGCGATGAACTGCTCAACGAATCAAGCGCCCCCGGCAGCGGCTTCCTGCCCGACGTCTGCATCGAGTGGGAGAAGGCCTGCGAACCGGCGCGGCAAGCGGGCATACGCGTCGTCAACCTGCGCTTCGGCTTGATCCTTTCACCGGCTGGCGGCGCATTGGCGCAGATGCTGACGCCCTTCAAACTCGGCATCGCAGGGGTCATCGGCTCCGGCGATCAGTGGTGGTCGTGGATCGCGCTTGATGATGTGGTCTCAGTCATCGAGCGCTCGCTGACGGATGAAGCGCTCTCCGGGCCGATCAACGTCGTCGCGCCGCATCCCGTCACGAATCGACAGTTCACGAAGACGCTCGGCTCCGTGCTCCACCGCCCGACCGTCGCGCCAGTGCCGAAGTTCGCAGCGCGCCTCGCCTTCGGCCGGGAAATGGCGGATGAAACGCTGCTGGCGAGCGCGAAAGTCGAGCCGGCGAAGCTGCGCGAAATCGGCTTTGAGTTCGAGCATCCGCAGCTTGAGCGAGCGCTTCACCTTATGCTCGGAGCGCCGGCCGAGGTGTAGTCGCACCTGCCCACACTCGCTGCGACGCTGCGGTGCATTGCGCCACCTAGAATTATCGTCCATGACCACTGCACCGACATCCGTCCAGCCGCACCTCGCGCAGCTTCATGAGTTGATCAGCGCTGAGCTGCCTGATCTGATCGCCGTTCGTCACGATCTGCATGCGCATCCTGAGCTTGGCTACAACGAGCACCGCACGAGCGGCGTCGTCAAGCGCGAACTCGAACAGGCGGGCGTGGAGTTCGCGCACGATCTTGCCGGTGGAACAGGTGTGCTCGGCCACCTGCCGGGCGAAGCGGCCAGCGCCGTCGGCCTGCGCGCGGACATGGATGCCCTCCCCATTGAGGAGCAGACCGGCGCCGCCTATGCATCGACGCACAATGGCGTGATGCACGCCTGTGGGCACGACGGCCATACCGCGATCCTGATCGGCGCAGCGCGCGTGCTGTCGAAGATAGCGCAGCGGCACGGCCTGCCTCGCCCCGTCACGTTCGTTTTCCAACCTGCTGAAGAGGGCGGAGCCGGCGGTCGCCGCATGGTTGAAGACGGCTGCCTCACCGGCTCGGTCATTGGCCCACCTGTTGAAAACATGTTCGGCCTGCACGGCTGGCCACAGCTGCATCTCGGCAAAATCAGCACGCGCCCGGGGCCGATGCTTGCAGCGGCTGATCTGTTTGAGATCACCGTGCGCGGCGCCGGCGGCCATGCTGCCTACCCGCACGACACGCGGGATCCAATCGTCGCTGGCTCCGCCATTGTCAACGCCCTCCAGCAGATCGCCTCGCGCAATGTCGGGCCGCTCGACTCCGTCGTCGTCTCCGTCACGCAGTTTCACGGCGGAACCGCGCACAACATCATTCCCGGCGAAGTCAAGCTTGGCGGCACCGTGCGCACGCTTCTCCCGGAAACGCAAGAGCTGGCGCAGAAGCGGATCAAGGAGATCGCTTCACATCTCGCGCAGGCACATGGCTGCGACGCTGCGGTCACCTACACGATCGGCTATCCGGTGACGCGCAACGACGCAACCGCAGTCAGCGTTGTCAATGCGGTCGCTTCGGAGCTGCTCGGCAAGGACAACGTGCCGCCGCTTGAGCAGCCGGTCATGGGCGGCGAAGACTTCTCCTTCTATTGCCGGCAGGTGCCCTCGTGCTTCTTTGCGCTCGGACTGATTCCGCCCGGCCGCGATTCCATGCCGGAACTGCATCAGCCGCATTTTGATTTCAACGACGATGCGATTGCGATCGGCGTCGAAATGTTCTGCCGCCTCGCCCTTCGATCCTGAGTTTTCTATGTTAGAATCTTCCCTGGTGAGACAGTCCAGTTCTGTCTCGTTTCGCTCATCACTGGTGAAGCAGAAACACAAGAAAGAGGAGATGAAGATGATTCACAAGAACGCGCACCGCCTGGCGATGCTGGTCGCTTCCGCAGGATTGGCGATCGCGACCGCCGCCCATGCCGATCAAAGCCCTGTTTGCCCCGCTGACCTCGACTGCACCGGCCAGGTCGGCGTGCCTGATCTGCTCCAACTGCTCGCAGAGTGGGGTAATCCCGGCAGCGACGCAGACCTCACCAATGACGGCACCGTCGGCGTCCCCGACCTGCTTGAATTGCTCGCAAATTGGGGCGAGTGCATCTTCGCCTATCCCACGCCACCGGCCAACACCGAGGCATGGCAGATCGCGCTGGAAATGCTCGGCACGACGGGCGGCCTCGTTCCCACTCAGGCGATCGTCGATCGGGTCGAAACCGACCTCGCGCTGATTCGCAAGGCCGAGCCGTCGCTTGCAAGCCAACAACACACGATGGCCTGGGCGCCGAATCAGATCATCGCAAGCTACCCGGCCGATGGTGAGAACCCGAACGTCGACTGTCTCCTTGCGGCATATGGCGGACAGGTCGTCAACATCTTCTTCGGCTCGATGCACGTCATACAGTTTCCCGGCCACGTGAACATGGCTGCAATGGCGCAGCTGTTTGCGAATCTACCGGAAACCGCGTGGGCTGAGCCCGACGGTCTCGTGGGCGGCCAGAACTTCTACGTCCCCACGAATCTCGGCGGCGGTGAATGGCACTGGTGGATCGACGACGGTTGGCATGATTGTTTCGATGGCTGCGATTGTCACATCTACTACGAGTTCAAGACCGACGCCGAGGGCAACGTCACCCTTCTCAACAAGACCCAACAAGGTCAATCCTGGTGCACCTGGCCGGAGTAACAACGACCGTTCACAGCCGATCACGTACACTGACGCTCATGACGCGACTCCCCCTCGTCATGAGCGTTTTTCTTTGCGCGCTCACCGCGTGCGCCTCAACCACCGGCACAAGCCGGGGCACAGCGCAGCAACGGACTGAGTCATCCGCGCAGAAAGACCATATCTACACCCGAGGCGCTGTCGCAGCAGATCACCGGATCGCTTCACGCGCTGGGGTCGAGATGCTCATAAAGGGCGGGAACGCCGTTGACGCTGCCGTGGCGACGAGCTTCACCCTCTCCGTGGTTCGGCCGTATTCCTGCGGTATCGGCGGCGGCGGGTTCATGGTGATCTCCTTTCCTGCTCAGGATGGTGAAGGCAACACGCAGTGCCTTGCGCTCAACTACCGCGAAGTCGCGCCGGCCGGCGTCGATGCCGATTACTACATCGATCTTGCTGCAGATGCAAGCTGCTTCGGCCCTCATGCTGTGGGTGTACCGGGCACCGTGGCGGGCCTGCTCTACGCGCTAAAGACCCATGGCACGCTCGATCGAGAAGCGGTTCTCGCGCCAGCCATCCGAGCCGCTGAAGAGGGTGTCCCGGCCGATGCCAACTTCGTCGAAGCCGCTCATCACATCGCAGAGTTACGTTCGCAGCACCCGCACCTGCGCAAACTGACGGAACCGATCTGGCGTGAACTGTGTTTGAACGGCCGCATCAAAATCGGCGACATAATCCGCCAACCCGGTAAGGCGAAGGCGCTGCGGCTCATCGCGGAGCATGGTGCCGCTGCTTTCTATCAAGGCGACATCGCTGACGCCATTGTCGAAACGATCCAGGAAGCAGGTGGCGTCATGTCGCATCGCGATCTCGATGCGTACGCCATCGACATCACCGAGCCGCTGCGCGGTTCATTCCTCGGCTATGAACTTCTCACCATGCCTCCCCCCAGCAGTGGAGGCATCGCATTAGTCCAGATGCTCGGTTTCATTGAACAGCACCTTGGTGACCTTGAGAGTGCCGAGAGCGGATATCGACAGAACGATCCTTCGTACATCCACCTTGTCGCCGAAGCCATGAAGCACGCCTTTGCTGACAGGGCAGAGCACCTGGCTGATCCGCTGTTCGTGCAGGTGCCGGCTGATCGGCTCATCAGCGAGCCGTACATTGAAGAACTTGCGTCAAGATTTGATGCAGCTTCGACGCTCGACGACCCATACGCCTACGGCTCCGTCACGCCGGCCGGCGCCATTCACTCAACCGATGGCGGAACGAGCCACTTGAGCGTTATCGATGCCGACGGCATGGCCGTCGCATGCACCGAAACTGTCAACCTCATCTATGGCTCACTGATGTACGTGGAGGAGTTCGGCATCGTCCTCAACAATGAGATGGATGACTTCACAACCATTCCAGGTGCGCCCAACGCATTCGGCTTGCAGCAGTCCGATCGCAATCTTCCTGAGCCGGGCAAGCGGCCGCTGTCGAGCATGTCGCCGACGATCGTGCTGAGCGACGGCCGTCCGATTCTGATCCTCGGCGCCTCCGGTGGGCCACGGATTATCACGGCAACGGTCCAGGGGATCCTCAATTCGCTTCTCTTCGACATGCAGCCGCGCGAAGCGGTGAGCCGACCCAGATTCCATCATCAATGGATGCCGCAGACGCTGATGCTCGAGCCGGCTTTGGAACCTCAGCGGGCCGCGATGGAAGACTTCGGCCATGCCACCGGCGCCATTGATACCGTCGGCGTCATGCAGATGATCACCATCGACGAAGCCGGCGTCATCCGCGCCGCCAGCGACCCGCGCAAGGGCGGCCAACCGGCGGGCTGGTGAGGAGGGAAGAAGCTCAATGTCGTGCTGAGAATGGCTACAGAAAGAGATCAACACGGAGGGCCACTGAGGGCCACGGAGGAGAGCAAGAAAGCGTTTGAGTAAAACGAACACGGCTGAACACGCCCCGGCAACTCCCCCTCGATCATTGACCAAAGAAAGCCCTTCTCCATGTCCTCTGTGGCCCTCTGTGGTTCAATCTGTGGGTGCGGCTCACAAAGAGAGATTCAACACCGAGGGCCACGGAGGCGAGAGATTGAAAGGTGAATACGGCCGAACACGCCCCGGCAACTCCCCCTCAAT
>CAZFZT010000040.1:0-11313 GCA_964523675.1 uncultured Isosphaeraceae bacterium | reverse complement strand
TGGTTCAATCTGTTGGTGCGGCTCACAAAGAGAGATTCAACACCGAGGGCCACGGAGTGCCACGGAGGAGAGCGAGAGATTGAAAGGTGAATACGGCCGAACACGCCCCGGCAACTCCCCCTCAATGCTTGACCAAAGAAAGCCCTTCTCCGTGGTCCTCTGTGGCCCTCCGTGGTTCAATCTGTTGGTGCGGCTCACAAAGAGAGATTCAACACCGAGGGCCACGGTGGGCCACGGAGGAGAGCGAGAGATTGAAAGGTGAACACGGCTGAACACGCCCCGGCAATCCCCCTCGATCATTGACCAAAGAAAGCCCTTTCTCCGTGGTCCTCTGTGGCCCTCCGTGGTTCAATCTGTTGGTGCTCTAAGGCCACCCATTCGATCTCAGCAGATCGGCTCTTTCACACCAGGGGAAAGGTGGAGAGCCCGCTCAGGCGACAAATTTGATTTCTCCCCTGGGGGAGTTGTATCCATCTCGGGCCTATGGTACACTTGTCGATTCGCCCCCGGAGGTCGGCATGGCCGGCCCCCGTTCGTGTCCAGGACGGGCGAAACCGCGTCGCAGATTGAGTGGGTTGCGTCCGGTTGTCTGGCGTGCAGGAGGCACGCATCAGGAGAGGCCAACGGTAACGGCTCTCGACTCTGGGCTTGCGCTGGCGAGCATAGAGCCGACAGCCGGCTTTCCCGGCCTCTGTACATTCCCCAAGCGCCCTTGCGCGGTCGGTTGCAGAGCTGCGGCTCATCAAGTCGTGGCGGATGGCTCGAACGAGTCCACCCCCTGCTCCCACTCGCCGACCGCCGGTGTCGCTGCCCCGTTCGAAGGAATTCTCAGATGTCCTCGCTTGTCAAAGACCTCATCGAAGCCGGCATTCACTTCGGTCAACGCCGCTCCAACTGGAACCCGAAGATGCGCACCTACATCTTCGGCACCCGCAACCGCATTCACATCATCGACATTCGCGAGACCATCAAGGGTCTGCTGCTCGCGAAGAAATTCACCCAGAAGACCGTGGCTGATGGCAAGGATGTCTGCTTCGTCGGAACCAAGCGGCAGGCACGTTCGGCCATCGAGAAGTACGCCTCGGCGGTGGGCATGCCTTACGTCTCTGAACGCTGGCTCGGCGGAACACTCACCAACTTTCGCATCATTCGCGAACGGCTCAAGCGGCTTGAGGAACTTGAGCGGCTCATCGAGACCGGCGAGATCAATACCTACTCCAAGAAAATGGAGTCGCAGCTCCTTCGTGAGAAGCGCAAAATCTCGCGCAACCTCGAGGGCATTCGCAACATGAACAAACTGCCCGGCGCTCTTGTCGTCGTGGATGTCAATAAGGAATCGAATGCCCTGCGCGAAGCACGGGCCATGGGCATCCCCACGGTCTGCCTCATCGACACGGACGGCGATCCGGATCTCGTGGATATCCCGATCCCAGGAAATGACGACTCCATGCGTTCGATCGATGTCATCATTCGTGAACTCTGCGAGGCCGTAACACAAGGCAAGCAGGGGCGGACCGCCGCTGCCGAAGGTGCTGATGAGGGATCCGATGCCTCGCAACCAGCCCCCCGCCGCCGCTCACAGCGCAGCCAGTTCCGAGCTGATCACGAACCAACAGAACCCGCTCCGGCAGAGGACAGCGACGTCAGCGAACGTGCTGCGGTCGCGGCAAGTCCTCGATCGGAGCATTGACAACGCACTCTTCCGCCGCGGCGCGCAGCAGCGTGTTCGCGTCACGGCAATCAGGGCCGCACTCCGCTGCGCGTCGCGGCTCAACAACGCTCATCATTGAATCTAAGAACATGACCACCGAGACTTTTTCACCCAAGGATGTGATGGCCCTTCGTCAGAAGACGGGCCTCGGAATGATGGATTGCAAGAAGGCCCTCGCGCATACCGGCGGCGACATGAACGCCGCTGAAGAGTGGCTTCGCGCGCAGCGGAAGGGAAAGATGGACACGCGCACCGAACGCGCCACCGGTGAGGGCCGCATTGGCATCGCCATTGAAAACGGCAAAGCCGTCATCATCGAGATCCGCACCGAGACCGACTTCACCGCGCGAAATGACGACTTCGTCGCCATGGTCGAAGATGTCACACGCGAAGCGCTTACCCTGCCCGCCGGCGCGGTGACGCCCACCGACAAGATGACCAAGCGCATTGACGACCTGCGCATCACCACCGGCGAGAACGTCAACTTCGCGCGCGGCGAACGCCTCGATGGCGGAACCTTCGGCGCGTACCTGCATCACGACGGCAAGCGCGCAGCGCTCATCCAGGTTGAAGGCAGCGCCGATGCGGAAACGCTCAAGGGAATCTGCCAGCACATCGTCTTCCACGATCCGGCTGCGATCAGCGAGGATGATGTTCCCGCTGACGAACTCGCCAGAATTCGCGATGAAGCGACCGCTGAAGCCAAGGCGAGCGGGAAGAACGACGAGATCGCAGGCAAGATCGCCGAAGGCAAGGTCCGCAAGTACCTCGAAGATAACACGCTCATCAATCAGAAGTACGTGCTCGATGAGACGAAGACCGTCAAGCAGGTGCTGGCGGATGCAGGCGGCTCAGCCATCAAACGCTTCATTCGTTACACGCTCGGCGCGTGATCTCGCATCGCCGCCAGAGTAAGCATTTCGAGAACCAAAGCCCACGCACATGCAAGTGCGTGGGCTTTTCACATGCGGGAGTCGCCGTTTCTCTCTACAATCCCAGCTTATGCGCATCACCTCCGCCTCCCTCTCGCTCATTGTCACAACGGCTATCGCACTCGCTGCAGCAGCCGGACCGCCTCCAACGCGCACCGAGCCGGTCTCCGACCAGTTCCACGGCCAGCAACTCATTGACAACTATCGCTGGCTTGAAGCGCTTGAGCGAGACTCCGAGGAAGTCCGAGACTGGACGACCGCGCAAAATGAATACACCCGCAACGTCCTCGACAACCTGCCAGGCCGGGCGCAACTCGAACAGCGTCTTGCCGAACTCATGACCGTCGGCACAATCAGCGCGCCGACCATGCGCGGCAATCGTTACTTCTATACAGAACGAGAAGGAGATGAGAATCAGGCAATCCTTTATGTGCGCGAAGGACACGACGGCGAACCGCGCGTCCTCATCGATCCCAACACGCTTGATGAACGCGGCCTGTACTCGCTCGACTGGCACGTACCCAGCCAGGACGGCTCACTGCTCGCCTTCGGCATTAGTTATGCCGGCGACGAGATGACCGTCCTCCATGTCCTTGACGTAACAACCGGCCGGTGGCTCGCGGATGAAATCCCCGGCAAGGCCTACCTTGCCGGCTGGATGCCTGACAATTCCGGCTTCCTGTACGGCGTGCTGGACGATCCGAACGATGCGTACTCGCGCGCGCTCCGCTTTCACACACTCGGCCAGCATCCAAGACTGCCACACGAAAACCCGCTGCTTCTGAAACAAAGGGAGCCGAGCAAAATCCCCGGCGCTGCGCTCAGTCGCGACGGCCGCTGGATCATCGAAACCGAGTTCAACGGCTGGTCGAAGCAGAACCTCTGGGTCATCGACGCGCAAAAATGGTTCGCCTCCGGTTTCGAAGAAATCGAGCGCACGCCCATTGCGGTCGATCTCGATGCACGCTTCAGCCCGCAAGCAATCGTTGACGACACCCTTTACATGTTCACCACGCTCGGCGCGCCCAACGGCATGATCTACGCCGTCGATTTGCGCAATCCGGATCCAAACTTCTGGCTGCCGATCATCCGCGAGAAGGAGAATGCAGTGCTCCGTGAGGTCGATGAAGCGCGCAACATGCTCATCGCTTCGTACCAGCGCAACGCCACTTCCGTGCTGGAGGCCTACACCCTCGATGGCACGCCGCTCGGCGTCATCGAACTGCCCGGCCTCGGCTCCGCATCCATCTCGACCCACCACGACCGTACCGAAGCGTTCATCAGCTACACATCCTTCAACGAGCCGCGCAGCATTTATCGCGTCAACCTTACACGCCGGCGTCACCTTGACCTCTGGGCCCGCCCGGATGTGCCCGTCGATCCCGACCTCATTGACGTCAAACAGGAATGGACCACCTCCAAGGACGGCACCCGCGTGCCCATGTTCATCGTCCATAAGAAAGGGCTGTCCCTGAACGGCGATCAGCCGACGTTGCTCTACGGGTACGGCGGGTTCAATGTCTCACAAACCCCCTATTTCGCTGCCACGCTCTTTCCATGGCTGGAAGCAGGCGGGGTGTACGCTGTCGCCAATCTGCGCGGCGGCGGTGAGTTCGGCGAATCATGGCACCGCGACGGCATGCTCGAACGCAAACAGAATGTGTTCGACGACCTCTACGCGTGTGCCGAGTATCTCATCGAATCGGGCTACACCAATCCGGATCGCCTCGCTGTCATGGGCGGCTCCAATGGCGGCCTGCTCACCGGCGTTGCCGTCACACAACGACCCGATCTCTTCACCGCTGCCATCTCCGCAGTGCCGCTGCTCGACATGCTCCGCTTCCATCACTTCCTCATGGCTCGTTTCTGGGTGCCTGAATACGGCGATCCTGATGATCCGGAACAGTTCCGATGGCTCCGCGCCTATTCGCCCTACCACAACATCAAGGAAGGCGAAAGCTATCCCGCCATCCTCTTCACCGCTGGCGAAAACGACAACCGCGTCCACCCGCTCCATGCGCGCAAAATGGCGGCCGCAATGCAGGCGATGGCGGCTAACGACCCGGATGAAAAACCGATTCTCCTATGGGTCGAGCGCGAATCCGGCCACGGCAGCGGCAAGCCCCTCCACCTGAGAATCCGCGACGTCGCCGACCGATGGGCGTTTATCATGTGGCAGACCGGCGCGAACTGATCGCAAATCTGGGCTGCGGTGCAGAATCCGGTGCAGGAAGTGCATGCAATGACATGCAACGGCTCGAAATCATCATTGACCGGTAACGAAAAAACCCCTGCAAATACAGGGGTCTTCGAGCCATTGCAGATGAATGCGAAGCCGTGCAAAAACCATCAGGTGCCCTGTGTAGGGGCCGAACACCCTGTGGATTCCCCGAAGAATACGGCCGTCTCCGGCAAGGGTGGCGCAGAATCCGGCGCACTCGGTGCATTGGACGGCTATTCTGAGGCCAGCGAAGCCGTTGCCCGGCCGGCTGACAGTGACCCTGAACTCGCCCGGCTCATCGAAGCATGGGCGACGCTGCCCGCACCTGTCCGGGCTGGCATCGTGGCGATGGTCAACGCCGCAGCGAAGGATTCAGCATGAGCGACACTGCGAAACAGTGTAAAGGCATCCCCGGTCGCAATGGCGGAACGCTCCGGCCGTGGCCGAAGGGCGTGTCCGGCAATCCTCACGGTCGGCCGAAGGCGGGGCTGAGCATCATCGAGCATTGGAACGCGATCAGCGCTGCGATGGAGGGCGGCACGATGACCGTCGAGGACGTGCGAGAAGCCGCCCTGAGCGATCCGAACGGCAATCGCCGCATTGCCGCCCAGTCGTACATGCGAACGATGCAGGACGGCTTCTACCACGCGACGCCGCTGGCCGCGAACGACCTTGACCGGATACTTGATCGAACGGCCGGCAAGCCGACGCAGCGTATCGAAGTGGCCGCGCCGGAGCGATCGCCGGCCGAGGTCAAGGCCGACATTACAGCGCTGCTTGAAGCGTTCCCGCAGTTGGCGCGCCACGTCCCGAATCTCGTTGCGGACGTAACCGCGCTGCCGGATTCAGAGCCGGCCGACCCGGCTCCCCCCCAATAGGGGCGGTAGCGCCGAGTAGGGTGCCGCGCCGATTTCCGGCACATACTGAAACAGCGTCGCGTTCTGGCCGTGGACTGGATCGGCGGCACGAGCAAGCGGCGGCCCCCTGACGCCCCCTCGCGCAGCGTCTATGACCTGCCCCCGTCAAAAAAAATTCGCAGCATCGATCCCCCGCTGAATCTCATTCGCTTGGCGGATCAATGCCGAGCGAACCGGCTTCGGCCAACAGGCGCTGTTCGTAGAGCCGCAATGCTTTCAGCATGAGTTCCGATCGCGATACCCGCAGAGCACGCGGGCAATGCTTTCGGCCCATCCGGGCGGCTTCGATGGCGTTCCGCAGCCGGCGGCACTTCTCAGCCGTCTCACTCGCCATTGTCCACGCCAGATGGCTCATATGCGATAATGCTACGCAGGTGCAACGCGGGTATCCGGCATAAGCGATAGCGGCACTCGTTCCTGTGCAACGGAACCCGATGGCAGCAATGTCGCAGCATCCAGTGCTTCGTGCCCCTCGCGCGTGCGCGCGAGAGTAGGTGTCCCGCCGCCGCCCGCAATGCCGAAGATGCACTCCGGATTGGTCCGGACCGAGCCCCGCCGAATCGACAAGTAAGACTTTCGTGTGGGGGCAACGGGCGGACACAAACTCGAAGTAGGCGACGGTGTCGCTCCCTCCTCGTCGAATGGCATCCGGCAGGGTCAAGACCGTTCGTCAAAACAATGTCGGCGGCGCGGAATCGTCTTCGATACCGAGCCGGCGCAGCGCCTCGCGCTTCGGCCAGTTCGCGCTCAAGGCGCTCCATTGTCTCGCACGCGGCCTTGATGCGGCCGGCTTTCGTCGCCAGCTCCTGCGCATGCTCCTCAGGATGCCGCTTCGGCGCTCGTTCCGGATCGGCGTAGAGCAGCCAGCCGCACGGCTCCAGTGGGATGCGCACGTTGCCTATGTGCAGGCCGTCCTGATTCACTTGAATCGTGATCTGCTCCCCCCTTGAACGTCTGAAGTAGCCGGCGAAGCAGTGTAACCTTGAGGAACAGGACGCCCGGCTCATAGACGGACGCGGGCATCGTCGCCTCGACCCTGCGGCCGGAGAGCGTCACCGACTCGCCCGACGCCTCGATGCGAAAGTACGGCGCATCCGGCTCGCGCTGCAATTTCGCGGACCGATCATCGCGCGTCAGCGCGATCATCCGCTGCAACTGGGCTCTCTTGAGGACGAAGAGCATCGAATCGAAAGAAAGAAGTCAGCCAGAGGGCGATCCAGTTTCAGGGTCGATCCACTCGCGTGTAATGAACCGTGAATGCACGAAATCAAAGTCTTTGTCAGTGGTAAGCAGTGTCATTCCGGACACGTGCGCCGTGGCGGCAATCCACGTGTCATTCTCTCCCATTGAGCGACCCGCCTTCTGGCAATCTGTGTCGATTTCTCCATACGCCCGCAGCACATCAAGGTGATTGATGTCAATCCACACGATCTCCTCAAGGATTTCTTCGAGCGTATCGCGCTTCTCATTTCCCCATCCAAACTGAGTTGCCAGCGAGTGCATTTCGCCCACGGTAATGATCGACACCGCGCTTCTATGCAGCGTCCCGCTCAGGTTGTATTTTCCGTCGATGAACTTGCCAAGCGGATTGTCGCGCACGAGTGCGACGACGATGTTCGTGTCGAGAAGATATCCGGCATGGGAAGCCATTCAACTGATTTCCCGCAGCGCGGCCTCGACTTGTTCGTCCGTTTCATCGCCAGGCCAGCGGCCGATGATCGCGGCGATGCCGCGCTTGCGGCGTTGTCGCAGTTCGATCTCGCGCAGATCGAGTCTGGCAGACGGCGCTTCCGGAATCGTCGTGAAGAACGTATCGCCGTTGAGCATGGGCCGCACTTCCATCGCATCGACCCGCAACAGATTGCCCGAAGGCCGATAGATGGCCTTGCCCATCAGGACAACTTGCTCCTTGAGGAGGTCATGCAGGTCGGCAACGTCGCCTTGCACGTACACCGCCCGGACCTCGCTCGCATCCTGCAGCTTTATGGCCAGCGTGTTTGTGCTTGCACGCAACATATCCAGCACTCCAGCGATGCGTACTTGCCTCGGCTTCGGCGTAGTGCGCGTCAACAGTTCCGCGTTCTCGATGACCGAGTGATCGACTACCGCCGGCTTCTCCCTTGTGTACCGATGCCCGGTGAGAAGACATTCCTGAAACGTGCCGTTGAGACCCCGGCCCAAGTGTTGCAGCGCGCGAAGCAGCCCCCGATCAAACCGATCGCTGTCTCGCTGATTCGCGCTGACATCCTGAACAACATCGGCAGCCAAGTCGAAGCCGGTATCGTTCGGATCAGGCCGGCTTGGCCACAACTCCTGCTGTTCGTACAAGTCATGCGCGGCCTCGCCCAACGTCGGTGTTTCAAAGTAGAGGACGGTATCATCCGTGCCGTCGTGGTCCACAAATCGCACGTCGGCCGCAGAGGAGAGCCACTTTGGCCGCCGTCCGGACGCCTCGCTTCGTCCCTCGAATGCCATGCGGATCGACTTTCGCACGAGACTAGGGATGGCGCGCAGAATCTCGCCGACCGCCTTTGGAGGAACGCGCCTTCCGTAGTGGTGCTCGCTGCGCAACGTGATTGTCTTAGTCTCCAGTTTCATCGTGCGGCTCCTTGCACAGCCAGCATAGTCAATCGGCTGTCCTCGCGCTCGCCTGAACGCTATCCGTCACAAACGCACCCGGCCAGCCGCAGCGGGACTCAATGACTTCGTCGATCTCGCGCATGAGGCGGATGGTTTCGGTCCAATCAGCGCGTTTTGTCCTCCACGACACGTACACGACCCTTGCCGAGATAGAAGACGAGACTGACGCACGACTGCTTGCCCGCCTTGGTGGCGCGGTTGTAGGAGTTCAACTTCCCAAGCGCCTGGCCGAGACCGAGGTGAATCTTCAGCGCCTCCTCGAATGTGAGACTCACCTTGAGGGTGTTGACCTTCTCGCTTGCGTTTGTAGGGCTCACGGCTGCTATGTCGCCGCCACCGTACGAAGTTTTGGTCTGGATTCCTGCCATTACTGTTCCTTCACTCCTTAGGTTGGGCATCACTCACAAGCGCCCCCGGCCAGTCGCGGTGGATCACTGTTTCAAACGCATCAGTTCCGCGAAGAAATTTGATGACTCACGCAAAAGCTGTAACGCCTGATCCTCAAGCGGATCGGGGTCGAAGTGCATCACATCGTTGCGAATGTCCCTAACCTTTTCGAGCCGCTTGACGACCTCTGCGCGATCGAGCGGAAGTTCCAACTTCTCCCATTGATCGGGCTTCTGGATCAGGCGGATGATCTCGCCGAATGTCAGGTCATGCACTGACTTGACCTCGCGGTCGGGATCGTCTTTTGAATGCACTGCGGCCTTCAATGCCTTCAGGTCGAATGCATAGTCGATGAGGGCTCGCAAAGCGTTCTCAATGTCACCGATGAGGAGGAACGGCTCGCCAAGATTGCTGAACTGCTTGTTGATGTCTGCCTGTGTCACAATTC
The DNA here is from genome assembly GCA_964523675.1 of uncultured Isosphaeraceae bacterium. Lineage (GTDB taxonomy): Bacteria > Planctomycetota > Phycisphaerae > Phycisphaerales > SM1A02 > CAZFZT01. Next base: position 2,057 of record CAZFZT010000040.1, on the reverse strand, counting down.
CGCTGATAAGATTGTTGGAGGTTCTCACGAGGACTGCATCCACACGTGCAATCAGTTTGACGACCTCGAACAACGAAGCCGTATCCGGCACTTCGTAGGCGGATTCCATACACTGCTCGACCGTCTTGCAGGGGTGGCCCATGTGCAGCTTACGGCCGATGGATCGCCAACTCACCATCCCCTTCACAACGCTCTTGTTCTGCATCACCGGAAGCTGCGAGTAATCGTGCTGGAGCATCAGCGTCACCGCCTTGTCGCGTGTATCGCTCGGATTTACCGACACGGGCACACGACCTGCTGCTTCGAGGCGGCTGATGCGGTGCGACGGCTCAACAGGTTGCAGCGAAGCGGGCCCTGACGCACCCGATGACGGGTCGATGCCGTCGCCACCGGCCGGTTTTTTTGCCCCAGTCGTGGCCTTCGCATCCTTGCCTTTGGCCGGCGAGGGCTCGGCTTTGACGATGTACACCGGGTCGTCAATCCAAACCGAGTCGAAATCGGGATCGGTCGTCACCAGTTTCTGCCGCAACTTGCGGCGCACGTACGACACGACGTTCCGCCCTCGACGGGCGTAGCCAAACCATCCCACAATCTTTCGTGGGGTCGTTCTTACGCGTTCACCCGCAAGCACCTTTTTGACAGATTCCTCAAAATCACTCTGACCCATTGCCGCAGCTCTCCTTTAGTTCAGTCACAAACGCTCCCGGCCAGCCGCCGTGGGACTCGATTGTCTCGTCGATTTCGCGCATGAGGCGGATGGTTTCGTTGAGGGCGATGACGATGCGGTGGTAGTGGCGGATGTCTTTGTCGGTGAGGATGCGGCCGGGGCGGGGGTTCTTGCCGCCCTTGCGCTTGCGGTCGCTGAGCCACTTTTGGCAGACCTGGTAGCCGCCGATGTGAAAGTTCCAGACGGCTTCGGGCACGCCGTCGAAGCTGATTTATGGAAGGACGGCATACCTCGTTATTCCTTACAACCTGATGCTCCTTCTTCTCTGTGGTATTCCTCCATTCGCGGCATCGATGGTCGCGATGTCTTTCGCATTCAACGCGTACGCGTCGTACACTAGCGCATCGAGTTCGGCTCGCATATCCGCTATGTCAATTTGGGGATCGTCCTTTACAGCAATGAGAATGCGCGACACGACATCCTCAATTGCAGCGCGCCTCTGCCCAGACAACTGCGGAATGGGAATCTCATTTACAGACGATGGAGTAAAATTAATCCCACCATCCATAGCGAGACTACCAAAGCACTCTCGAAGGAAAAACCGTACCAGTTCAGAATTCAAGATTCCCAGCAAGGACTTGGCTGTGACTGAGCCTCGAAAGTTCCGTAGTACCACAGTCGATTTGCCGGCGATCCATTGACCATCTGAGTCGAGGAATGCCTCAAAGTGTCGCATGCCAGAAATGATGATCTTCTCACTCGACATCTGATTGAACCGGCGAGGAAATGACCTCTCAAATTGCGTCCTATCTATGACCGGCCTCTGAAATCGCTTTTTCAAGTAAGTGGTACGTGCAATGCCCCACAATGACACAAACGGGTCGATCGTGCCGGTGTTGATGAACCTAAACCTCCCGTGGGTCTCTCCCGATTGCTCGTTCAATAGGTTCAAGAGATCGTACGCCTCGGAGACTGTGAATGCCTCCTCGGCATCGCATACGCTGCTCAACTTCTGATTGTCTGCCATCAGCCGCGTCAACAGTCCAAGGTGCGGCGACAGTAGAACCCCCCACTTATCGAAGCGCGCCGCCTGCTCACCCTTGACACAGTATGAGCCAGTCAATGTATGCCCATCTTCAAAGTGAAGCACGCTGACACTGTCGCTTCCGCATCTGCGCACCGACACAACGATCGATGACACTCCTACGTTCTCAAATGCACGAAATCTTGTGTAGTCCACGATCTGATATAACATGCCACGCACATAATGCCGCAAAGCCGCGCCATATCCAATCGAAAGCCATTTGTTGGGTGTGATTAATGTTGCGATGCCATCGGGATGAAGGAGATCAACCGATCGCTGCCAGAATGGTACATAGAGGTCCCAATT